>MPMN01000092.1 GCA_002238525.1 Flavobacteriaceae bacterium bin25 | reverse complement strand
TTAAACGGCATCTAAGAGTAATATTTGTTCTAACAGACATTAATAACCCAGTTTTTCTTTTTAAAACCTATTACAAAAATAGTCAAAATAAACGACTTTTTTATTCCTAGTTCAAAATACAAAACACTCCGTAGAACGTTTTTGCTTCATTTCCGCCGATTCCACAACAAAGTGATTAGAGCCTTATAGTTTAATTAAGTGTCTAAAGCACAATATGAGAATAAACTACAAAAAAGCAAATATTTTAAATTCTTCGAGTAAATGGTTTAACTGGGGACTATTTTTTTTAGTTATGTCCATCATTTCTCTAATTATCAGTGATGTTTTTTAATAAACCTGATAATAGTAACTAAAATAGGCTACCATTGTTAAAGTCAAGATGTACTAGAAGATAATTCTATTTAACATAATGTAAATTATCGTTCAAATATATTTATCAAGAGAAATCATAAAACACTGATTAGATCTAAAGCTACTTATGTAACTTGTACTGCTAAATTTGGTGACAGTTTTTGATCAGATATATTGTAACCATTCAAACGTATACATGAAAACACATAATCCTGTAGAACATAGATTTTTTAATATGGATTGTATATCTGGATGTAAAATTCACATTGAAAACAATAGTGTTGATTTGATAATTACTGATCCACCCTACGGAATCGAAGGAGATAAATTGGATAAACACTATAATAGAAATGAACAACACGTAATTGAAGGTTACGTAGAGATTCCTAGTTCTGAATATCCAAGTTTTTCTGTTCAATGGATTAAGGAAGCTGAAAGAGTTCTAAAACCTGGCGGATCAATGTATATAATCTCAGGATATACCAATCTGGTCCACATATTAAATGCACTTAGAGAAACACAACTTCAAGAAAAAAATCATTTAATATGGAAGTACAACTTTGGTGTTTATACCAAAAAAAAATATATTTCATCACATTACCATATCCTATTTTATACAAAAAAAGGTAAATCACATACTTTTAATACCTTTACCCGGTATGCAGATAATGAAAAAACTGATAAGGGACGGTCGTTAAATTATTCAGACCGCGAAGATGTTTGGATTATAAATCGAGAGTATAAGCCGGGTCAAATTAAAAATAAAAACCAACTACCTAACCAATTGCTCATTAAGTTAATTCAGTATTCAAGCAATGAAGGTGATTTGGTCTGTGATTTTTTTCTTGGCAGTTTTTCGACCGCTAAAGTAGCAAAAGGATTAAATCGAAGATCTATTGGTTTTGAAATAAGTAAAAATGCTTTTGATTACCAGATTCAAGAATTTGAAAATTTAAAAGCAGGATATTTATTGGAACAATTAAGAACACCGCCAGAAAATACATACATCAATAGCGGAAAGCCAATTAGTGAAGAAGTTTATAATCAGATATTAAGATTACATGTAAATCAAATTCTTGGAGGTATGACAAAGAAGCAGTCGATTTTAAGAATTTCGGAAAAGTTTGGCAGAAGCTATAAATCTACTTTGAGAATTGTTGAAGAATCTGCAAACAAAAAATCATTAAAAAAGTTTAACGGACTGCATGAAATGCTCTTCCCCGAAGAAGTCAAGAGTTAACTAACAAATACTATCATGTATCTATACCACCCTACTCCTAAATTAGATAGATCTGTTCAATTCAATTAATTTAACAACTTTAGATGATACTTGCAACGCCGATTTTTATTTTTAGATAAAATAGCTGTCTTATGAAAAAATCTAAGAGGTCACTGTTTTTGACGGAAAGAAGGGTTTTTGATACCTTAAAAAAGAATTGTTCGGATGAGTCTAAAATAGAATATGAAAGAGCAATTTCAGTTTTAGTAAATAGATACAACACTACAATTAGAGAAAACCGCTTTACGGTTGGTGGAGCAGTTGAGGTGTTCACCTTTGCCCTACTTAAATCTGTAGGAATAAATTGTAGATTTACTGGTGATGAAGATGTTAAAGGAGATATTAGTCTCCCCAATGGTAAATTATTGTCTCTAAAAAGTTCTTTTGTCTGAGGCTCTCAAAATATCGGGTTACTAAACAAGCAAGGAAGAGGACAAAGAACATGGGATACTGCTACATTATTCATTCTCGCTGACATAGGTGTCGTTTATGGAACCCCGGAAATGGTCAGTCCAGATTACATAAAAGATTCAGGAGATCAATTGACATTAAAAAAAAGTGGTCTAAACCTAATATTAGAAGATGAATCCAACGTATTCAGAATGCAAATACAAAAAAAACCTCCAACTGCAGAAACAGGATTTAGTCTTAAAGCCAGCACATCTATAGCAAAATATATACTTGATAGAACTAATGCAAAAAATCTACTCCGTTACATCAGTGAAGATATCTGAGTTCCATTGAGTAATCCAAAATTAATGATTATATGAGCAAAAACAGTTATCAGAAAAGATTAGACAAAAATTATGGTTTAATTGGTTCTCCAGTTAGAGATGCCTTTGAAACGTTAGCTATGGCTGACGGAATAAAAGAGCAGATAAGAAATTTAATGTCTAAACACAATAAGTTTATTCACCCAAAAAATCCCCTAAGAATTCAACTTGAAGAAACCTTATCTAATGCAGTCAAAAAACTCAATCATATCATATATAAGACACACAAAATTTTAGATGATTGCCCTACAGCTCCCGGTAAAAATATGGCGGAAGAAGAAATTGATGACCATAAAAACCCATTAGTCAATTCCACTTTTATAGGTAAGATAAAAAGTGATTTCCAAAGAGTAATGATACCCATTTACAGCCAAAAAGATACCAAACATATCAAAAAAATTACAATGCCCTTGGTATCCCAAGCCAATGATATTTTATCTTTGGTTGATGAACTAGTTAATCCGGAAGGAAAATGGAAAATAGAAATAAACACTACACTAAATGAAATGACCTCAAATCTTCAAGCAATAGAATTTAATACGAACAAAAGAATAGAGAAGAATAAAGATCAATTTTTATAAAATCCCATGGTGAAATAAAGGGTAACAAAGATTAAAAATAAGCAAGGGATGATATCAACAAATATTTAACTAAACATTATCAAGAAAAAGATGCGTTAAGTACTCATTGAGTGGTTTCAAAGTCAAAAAAGAGCCCAGAAATTGGGTTCAGCCAGAAAAATCAATTAAGCAAAGGTCTCTAATAATTAACTAGAAGAAAAACCAATCCCTATCTAACATTAGGTTAGTATGAGTATTGAGAAGGTAAATCCATCGGGAAATGAATTTCTTCATATTTCTCAATGACATCGGAAACTTCCAGAAGCTCTTTCATTTCAGGAGAATCCTTGGGTGAATCATTCCCAACTATTTTAAGAAGTTCTTCTAAGCGAAAATTCGCTTTGGTGTACGCATTATGTGTTATAGTTTTTTTCATAAAATCTGATAATTCATCAATATTTTTTATCCTAACGTAATCGTTATGATTTCCTACCCAACGAATATAAACCATTCCGACTCTAAATATGACTATTGCAACAATTCTATGGTGGTTTCCCTTTAAATTAAAACAAATCTATTGCTACCAATATAATCTGCTGATCTAATATAGGGTATGATTTATACACCAAAACTTTTTTGAGCAGTTATAATTTATAAATGGTATAATTCCGGGGCAAATGTTTCTCTTAACTTTATTCAAAATAAAATTCCAATAAAATTCATGATTAGAATTCTCATAATTACCTTTGGTGTAGTTCTTATTCTCTTTACTATCGGGTCATGCCTAAACTTTAGAACCTCTGATTCTAGATTTTTAAAAGATTTTTCTAAAGTTAGCATAGGAATCAAAGTAACCTACCATAGCTATAAGGATAAAAAAATGAGATTGGTGCACTCATACCCAATGGACACTACTAAACCCACCCTATTCTATATACATGGCTCTCCAGGCTCAAACGATAACTTTAAAAAACTAATGAAAGACCCTGATATTCAAAGTATTGCCAATTGGGTTAGTGTAGATAGATTGGGTTATGGATATTCTGAATTAGGTAAAGCAGAAGTATCTATCTCTGAGCAATCAAAGAGTCTATTGACAGTATGTGAACCTTATTTCAAGCAATCCTCAGCAGTGATATTAATCGGCTGGTCTTATGGAGGTCCAATTGCAAGCAAGATGGCTCTAGACAATTCGCTACAAATTGATCATGTCATTATGCTGGCACCGCAAATTGACCCAGATGTAGAAAAGTTCTTTTTTATCGGAAATTTCGCCAAGTGGAAATTAACCCGCTGGATGGTTCCACGCCCACTAAGGGTTGCACAAGATGAAAAGATGGCTCATGTAGATGAACTAGTACAAATTCAAGATAATTGGAAAAACCTAAAAGTTCCAGTTACTAATGTACATGGAAATAAAGATGATATAGTTCCCTATGAAAATTTGGATTTTGTTTCTAAAAACTTTCCAAAGGAAACAACTAATTTGATAACCCTTGAAGGAGTAGGACATCTCTTCCCTATCAGTAAGCCCGAGATAACTAAACAAATTATTCTAAAAGTACTCGTTGAACTAAATGATTTTGAACCCCAAAGCTAGACACCCGAATAATTCATACTAAAGGCTTATAATTGGATTTATTTTATTATCTTACAGTCGTTTATATGCATTTAGACACATTTTTTAATCCATAAAAATCATTGATTTATGAACTCTATATTTTATCAAGGGAATCAAGTGATTTCTGGTGATTTTAAAGGAGAAAGAACCACTTCGGATGGATCGGTTATCCTTCTTGAAAAGATCGAAAGAAAGACTAAATGCATCCTTCGTTATTGTAATAGGCTTTTTGATAGACGTAAGCAGTGTTTGGTGAAGTATTCCATATATACATTGTTGAAATATCGGGTTTATACTGTTTTGTTGGGCTATGAGGATTGTAATGATGTTGAGCATTTGAAAGATGATCCTGCACTTGGACAGATA
>MPMN01000091.1 GCA_002238525.1 Flavobacteriaceae bacterium bin25 | reverse complement strand
CTCTAGGTGCAAGCAACTTGGGGATGCCTAGTTTCTTGATCATATGCAGTACCACAGCTACATGACCGTGTGGTTTACTGCTGATCAGCGTGAAGGCATCTTCAATGGACTTGACCACGATTCCTCCTCTGAAGAGTTCTTTGATTTGTAGAATGATCGGTAGAGGAAGCTTGGTGATATTAGCGATAGTGGTTTTGACGGATTTACCGTTGACCCATTTGGACTCACGGATGAGCCATGTGGGCTTGGATTTACGATTTGGTATTCGAGATACGTACATGGACAGGTAATAAAATTTTAATGGTTTTACATATAGGTATCAAATATAGGAAATAATTGGATAAAATAGGCTTTATTGGATGATTTTATAAGAAATTTTTATTCATTTATACATGGACAGCAAATTTCGGGTAAAATTCCTTCGGATATACATATAAAACACATATATACATCTAAAAATCGGTAAAAAAGAGGCGAAATCCCTAGAAAACCCTCAAAAATCAATGAAAAACCCTGAAATTTGTTCAAATTTCTTCCTAAAATCAATCAAAATAAGCCATATTAGGGAAAAATAGGGGGGAAGTTCAGATATATACTTTCCTGAAAAAACGAATGTAGGTCAATATCTAAACAGCAACGAAATATGATTTTACTATGTAAATCTTAATCTATGTTTTAAAAGTATATCAATATCATACTCTGATGGGTTTTCAGGTTCTATTGGCAATTATGTTGAGTATTCCTTAAGTCATGAGTATTTATCACATGAATGGCATGGATATAGTTTCCAACTTTATGAACTTAGATTGGTAATATCTAAAGACTTGAAACATCAACCCTTGGTGGTGTACCATTGACATCTCTGGTAAAATACATATCTGGGGGAGTATTTTCATTAAAAAATCCACAATTTTTCAAATAAAACGATCCATTCTCTACACCTCCGGCATGGTCCTCTCTTGCTTTTTTTCGTCCAGTGGCATCTATTGTAAATTCAGCTTTGGTCATTTCGTGCCATTGACCTTTGGTATCTCTTACCCACTGGTTTGCGAATAACACACCTCTAGTAATATGTCCAGTACTTGGGTAGAAGTTCTCTAAAAAGGAATGAAAACGTGACAAATATTTATTAGTAAATGGTCTTCTTAAACTAGATAAGAGTTGCCACTTTCCAATTTCAGGAGCATAAAAAAAGGCTGTAAAATCAGTAGAATTATTAATGGAAGGCACACCTCTAATCAAAAACTTGTAAGTGTTTCCAGCCTTCCAATCAAAATCCATGAAGCTTTGCAATCCGGTTCCTTCATTTCCAAATTCTCTCACTGCTACATTGGACCCTTTAGCGACCTCAAGAACTTTATAATCCTGTGGAGTTTGTTCGGGGTTTTGACTATCATGTGGGCTAAACACGGAAAAGAGTATTCTCCTTTCGGTATTTGAATTGACTTGCATTCCGAAATAGCCACCATCGAAACCGGTAGCCATAAAAAATGATCCTAACACATCATCTCCTTTTGGAACGGTAACTTCATTGTAGAACCATTCCATTTCGTCATTTGTATTTGGTACATATGTTAGATGAACCGATGGACCTCGTCTTCCATAGTAGAAATCATCTTTTACGAAAATCGGAATCTCCATTGTAGCGGGGCCTCCAACTAATACTGCTGAGATGTCCGCAATGATATTAGTTGATTTATCTATTCCTCTTATTTTTATAAACTGGTAGCCTTTGGCTTTAATATTAAATTCCCCTACGTTCACGTTTTCATAATCGCGATTTTTGATAGTTATCTCTTTACTTTCATTGCCGAGTGTAACTTTAATTTTGGATGAACCATCTGGACTTTTAATGGCTAGTCCCACATGCAATTTACCTATCGTTCGAACCTTAAAGTAAGTGTGAATTTCATCGTTTAGATGTGTCCAATTTCTAATTCCTTCTAGATGGATGTGTCTGTTTTTAGATATATCCCCTACAATCCAACTGTTCCCTTTGATAGGTATTGAGTAAGCGAGGTCTATGTTCAATTCTTCCTTTGATGGTGATTTAATATTTATAATTCTACTTTCATGGTCACAGGAAAAAATCAAAAAGAATAGGGCTATTAGTACTGATAAGTATAGTGACAGAAAACTCTTCATACTCTGTTTTATATTGTTCAAATTGAGCAAGAAAACATTAAAACCAATTAGCCAATTAGCTAACTAAACATTAGTGTGGTCAAAATACTGAAAATAAATTGATTGATCCAAAATCTGCGTGAAATTTTAGACTCACTTATGCAGGATTAATAAATTCCCAAACAACAAGTTATCAAGTTATATGAAAGAGGTTAACTAGTATAAAATGAAAATCTTCACTAGTTAAACGAAAAGCAAATATCCCATATATCTCAGGCAGCCGAAAATTCTCATAAAAAAAGATGATGGTACAACTTGGGGTTAAGTGGAAAAATGTTTTCTTGAACCGGAGATGACCTCCCTACATTTGTAAAGCATGCTCAGGAAAATCAATTTAGCTTAGTTTCGTGTCACAAGTAATAAAAGTTAATACTCAGGAAATTATCTTCATCAAGGTACAATTTCATGCTTTAAAGTGAAAACAGACACCTTTAAATTTAGCATATTTATTTCCTATTCTTTTTTAGAACTAGTGTAATGAATCTTACTATCTACTGCTTATGAATAAAGCATGTGAAGGTTTTATCACCTCGTTTATTCCTACAGGAATATCTTACTTGTTTATGACCGGTCATCATATCTCTAACGGATCTATGCCAATTATAGGTTATAGCATTAGGATTCTGTCTATGATCTTTATCCTTAACTGTTTCCCCTATTGGTAATTGGCAATCGTTATCGTGACCTCCCGTCATAATTTGACCATGCTGACATAAATGTTGTAATCCAAGAATAGTATGTCCTAATTCATGCCATATGACATATAATACAAAAGCAAAAATAGTGTCGTCAGTTTGTGCATTTTTCCAATGAAAATTGTTGATTGATAATCCGATTGTATCGTCACAGGTATTAAACGCATATCCCCATGCTCCTTCATCATGAAGGCGAAAATCATAATTTTTTGTATCAATATGTGAGAGGTCTAGACCGTGCCTTTGGGCATCCGCAATAAAGGCATTTAAATAAGAGCTAAAATCATCTCTATCAATATTGGAGTATATAGGATCTTCAATTGTACGCTTACCTTTACTAATGTCAAAGAGACTTTTTGATGATGTATCTGCAACCTTAGTACCTTCTAGCATAAGGCTTGTGCGCTTATTGGTTAGATCCCAGCTGGTGATGTCTTGATTGAAAGTTTTAGCATCAAAAAACATTCTGTCCATATCAATTACATTCCTTACATCCCAACTACTGATATCTTGATTAAACGAAGCCGCGTTTCTAAACATTGACTCCATTTTGGTGACATTACTTACATTCCATGAACTGATATCTATATTGAAAGAACTAGCCCCCAAGAACATAGAACCCATATTGGTTACATTGCTGGTATTCCAAGAACTGATGTCTTGATTAAATGAGGGTGGGTTGCTTAATACTCCAACACTTTGGTCATACGCTGAACTATTGGCAAACATTCCTCCCATGTTGGTCACATTGCTCACGTTCCATGAACTGATATCTTGATTGAAATCATGTGCATTATAAAACATCTGACTCACATTCGTTACGTTACTTATATCCCATGAACCGATATCTTGGTTGAAAGTATTGAGATCTTTAAACATTTCGCTCATATTTGTAACAAATGTAGTCACTACATTTGTCATAGATTTACTCTCTCTGATTCTTTTCCTGAGCATATTTCTATCAACTATTAGATAATCTACTCTCCCTCTATCATCTTGGTAGTCTATCCATCCAGTCTTCCCAACACTCTCAGCTTTAGAAAAGTCTGACTTAACTCTAACTGTGACACCGTTTTCATCAAGTTCAATAGGGTTTTGATTAGGTTCTAGATCCTCATTTTCCCGCTCTTGAATAATCGCGGTAATGGTGCAATCCTTAGATGCACTAAAGTTTATTTTCAAGTTTTCTTTGCCAAATGAACCACAATTACCTGTCCATTTTTTCAATTCATAGCCTTCATCTAACATTATACTTATTTTAACTCTACTGCCATGTTCAACAGTTTGGTCTTCAGTAATCGTTCCTCCGGTTCCTGCCGTTGTGGTGATGGTATAAGATTTCTTTTCAAAGGCTACAGTGATAGAGCAATCTTTGGTTGCTGTGAAAGTGGCTGGATTGGCAGATTTGTCAATGGTCCCACAGGTTCCAGTCCATCCACTTATTTGATAGCCTGTATTGGGTGTAGCAGTGATGGTTACACTATCTCCATGTTTTACAGATTGATTTTCAGTGATGGTTCCACCTGTGCCAGCAGTTGTAGTAATCATATAGGATACCTTTTCAAAGGCTACACTGATTGAACAATCTTTGGTAGCAGTAATAGAAACTGGATTGGTACTCTTGGTATGAGTGCCACAAGTTCCTGACCAGGATGCTATTTGATAACCTGTACTTGGCGTTGCTGTGATACTCACTGATGCACCATGTTTTACAGATTGATTCCCAGTGATGGTTCCACCTGTACTTGCATTTGTAGTGATGGTATAGGATACCTTTTCAAAGGCTACATTGATTGAACAATCTTCGGTAGCAGTAATAGAAACTGGATTGGTATTCTTGGTATGAATGCCACAAGTTCCTGACCATGATGCTATTTGATAACCTGTACTAGGTGTAGCAGTGATGCTTACTGATTCTCCATGTTTTACAGATTGATTCCCAGTGATGGTTCCACCGGTACCTGCCGTTGTGGTGATGGTGTAGGATTTCTTTTCAAAGGCTACACTGATACTGCAATCTTTGGATGCAGTAAAGGTGACTGTATTGGTCCCTTTATTGAAGCTTCCACAGCTTCCTGACCATGATTGTATTTGATAGCCTTCACTGGGTGTGGCAGAGATGCTTACATTATCTCCATGTTCCACAGATTGATTTTCGGTGATACTTCCCCCTATACCTGCATTTGTAGTGATGGTATAGGATTTCTTTTCAAAGGCTACACCGATACTGCAAT
>MPMN01000090.1 GCA_002238525.1 Flavobacteriaceae bacterium bin25 | reverse complement strand
GGTCATGAGTTTTGCCAGCTTGATGAACGAACTGACTGGGGTAATTCGCATTATTGGAAAACCCAATATCAACACAGACTCAATCCCTGAGGTAGTCATCCTTCATGGTCTAGAGGGAACCAGAAAGCGGGCCTTTGATCTGCTGGGAATTAAAATCCAAGCATCTAGTCCCAAGGGTTGAAAGTTAAGATTTACTGCTCGGTAAATCGAATCCGGATAGGAAAATATCACGTCTGAAAATCTTCCAAAATGAAGCGAATTTTTGAATGTGAAATTCAAAATAGGGGGGAAGTTCAGATATAATCTATTTTTGTCCGTTAAATGTTTTTTAGATGCATTCCACATTAAAGTTATTAGAGCCAACAATCTTATTAAGAAAGAAGGCTCTAATCACTTTATTGTGGAATGGGTAATTTAGTTGGTCAGGAAAATTTCTTTTTATGGTAAAAATTTCACTTGAGTAATCTTTGGGTTTAAAAGATTCTTGGTTTGTAGAAAAGATTGATTTCAATCATGCTGCTCTGGTAGTAGATATTTATATTTCGCATACTGGGGTTGATTTGTTTTGTCCCCAGACAGGGGAGAAAGGTACGCTTTATGATCATCGTTCATCTCGTTCTTGGTGTCATCTGGATTGGTTTGAATATAAGTGTTTCCTTCATTGCCGTGTTCCTCGGGTACTTTGTTCTTCTGGGGTTAAGACCATTTCCGTTCCCTGGGCAAATGTATCTGAGCGTATGACACGTAAAATGGAAGTTGCCTTAATTCTTTATTTACATTCGACCAAGAACATAACCAAAACGAAAAAGCAGTTTGGCTGTAGTTTTCGGACTGTCCAGCGGATAATGAAGCGTTCTGTGGACTATGGTATGTCGGTTCGTTCGGTTTCTGTTCCCGAGCATTTAAGCATAGATGAGAAAGCTTATAAGAAAGGTCATCAATATGCCACTATTGTCAGTGATGCCCAGCATGGCTATGTTATTGATATGGTCGAAGGTCGGGACTTAAAATCCACTCAATCATTGCTTAAGGATATTGTTGGTGATCAGCAACATCAAGTGAAGACGATTACTACCGATATGTGGAAACCTTATATACCGGCAGCGGGTTCAGAGTTGCCTGATTCATCTGTGAACCACGATAGATTCCATTTGATTCAATACCTTAACAAGGCTATTGACCATGTTGGTAGGCGAGAGGTAAAAGTTTATGATGAGTTGAAAAATAGTCGCTATGCTCTTTTAAAGAACAAGGAGAATAGGACTAAAAAACAGAATATCATTTTTCAGTTGATACGGGATGCAAACTTTGAAGTGAGCAAGGCGTGGCGTTTTCGGGAGGATTTTAAAGCTCTTTTCGGAAGTGAGTGCTTTGATGATGCGCAATCTTATTTAAAGTTATGGATTAGTAGTGTGAAGAAAAGTTCGATAAAGGAGGTGATGAAAGTAGCAGCCATGTTTGAAAGGCACTTTACCGGTGTTTGTAATGCTCTTAGTCTGGAGCAATCTAATGCAAGGGCAGAGGGACTTAATGCCAAGATAAAGGAAGTCATCACCATTGGAAAAGGATATAGACATTTCGAGAATCTAAGAATTTCTGTTCTTTTTCCCCCATGGTCAATTAAAGCTTCATCCCCAATTATCCGATTAAGTTACTATGTTACTATTTACTTTGTTGTGGAATGAAACAAAAAGGTTCAACTATATATTCTAGAAAATAAATAAAAAAGGAAATTATATGCTTTTGTAACCATTGAATTACCGATTTTCTCTTATATTTGTAGCATAAAATGAACTATGGCAGGAAAATCATATAGAAAAGGTATTAGTTTATCAGAGATATCACAAATATTTGCAAAGGAAGAACAGTCTATAGAATGGCTGGAAAATAAACTCTGGACAAAAGGTATGACATGTCCTTTTTGTAAAGAAAAGAAGGAGCAAACCGCGCAAGGACTCGTGGGGAAACGACTAACGTATAAATAATATATATATATACTCACTTAAAAAATCTGGCAATACAGTAAAAACATGATAACTGGCGAAGTTTATTCTGACAATCGGATTCGTTTATTCCATAATGACGTTTTGAAAATATTGGATGATCTGCCGGAAAACGAAATCCAAGCAGTAGTCACAAGTCCTACGTATTGGGGGAAAAGACAATTTACCGATGATCAAAATGAATTTGGCTGTGAATCATTAGAAAATTATGTTGAACGAAATGTTTTGTTGTACTCTACTTTGCTTTCCAAGATGAAGCAAGGGGGGTCCATTTTTGTTGTGATTCAAGACAGTTATATGGGCAGTGGGGTATCCCGCTCACATCACAATCACTGGATTAGTGGAGATGATTACAAGCGAAATGGGATTGATTCATCACGACAGGGAAATACCAGTTCAGTTACTGCAAGACATAAAAAGATCAAAAACAAATCTCTATGTGGTGTGCCATATAGAATTGCACTCAAACTAGTAGACATGGGATTTGTGTGGAGGCAACAAATTATTTGGCAAAAGCCGAATCCAATGCCAGAGAATGTACAAGATCGGGCATGGCAAAGCGTTGAGTACATTTTGCACTTCACAAATCATGGAAAATACAAATTCAACAAAGAGTTGTTTTCGGTCAGTGGGGCCAATGGTAAGCTACGACTTCCAAGTCAGGTTTTAGTTTCGGCTTCTGAGCCGAAACCGGGGCATTCGGCAACTTTCCCCAAGAAGGTCGTAGAGCGATTATTGCTCACAGTAACAGATGAAAACGATGTTGTTTTTGAGCCATTTTTGGGGTCAGGAACAATGCTTGAATTAGCAATCAAGCATAATCGCAAATTTATTGGATGTGATATTTGCAAAGACTTCCTTGTTCATGCGATTGATATTATCAAGAAGGATTCAGTCCATCTCTCTGTTCCTGCTTAAATTGGATATGTTCTGTCCTGTAGGAAATATCACAGACACTCTTTCTGGATGAGCTAATGCACACGTATCACATTGAGGATCAGAACACGAGTTGCATATTTTGTTCTTTTCATCATTTGCTATTTTACTCAAAAGTTGGAAGTTATGCTCTTGATTAGTCCCCCCTTTTGATAATGGCTTTCGATGATCAAACGCCAAAGACATGGCATTTTTCATAAAAACTACGGGACCAAATTTTGTATTCTCTTTGAGACCAATTCCTGTTATATTGCAACGCTCCGAAAACTCTTGAAAGATTTTCTTTTGCAGTGCAGGACTTAGATTTCCACGATTGTCCAGAGGCCACAGCTTGATTATTTCTGTATCCTTGTTCACCGTTTCAAACGGTTTTATTGCATTTAACTTGACAAATGTTACTTGTTTTTCACGACTTTCTTCAATTAAAAAATGATCATATCCATCTTCTCTACGGAGACTTGAAAGTGCCCTGTTTGGATCATTTAACGTACCATCAAGTTCATGAATATTCATGAACTCTGGGTATCGTCTGATCAATTCGACCAATACGGTAAAAGATCTTTTTACTTTTAGCCCAAATTTCAGGGATTCACCACGGAATGTCAATTCAATAATCTTCTTTTTCTTGTCAATTACCTTGTAATGCAATGCGTCCATTGTCTATCAGCGTGATCTGGTCAAACACAAAGATAAATGAAACCACCAAAGCAACCAGAACCTACTTCCCCGACCGAAAAGGCATCCAATCTTCGTGGCCGTCCTGAAAAGGACATAGCACACATACAGAGCCCCATTCCTTACTCGGCGGATGAAATTGCGAAAGCAATTCTGAAAGCTCCGGCAGGATCAATTAAGAACCGGTATAAACTTCCACACACACTTCCAATCCCTATTCCTTGAACGGAGCACCAAAACAGGTGGGTTACTCACGTATATAAACCTCTAATTTTTAGTAAGAATGTCAATCAAAAACAGAGATACCCATAGGGGTATAATGTTTCCAAATTAGTGGTTACAATAGCATATAATTCCCATAAAAAAGTCATTCCTTTTAACTATTTTTGTGTTGAGACTTTTAAAAGAGAGTAATAGTATTTTTAAAAAGGCGTACACTATAATGTCTGTTAGAACGATTGTTAATTTTAGATGTCGTTTAAGTGGTGATAAAATAGATTATCGACTATTAAACGAGATGTCCGGTGCCAATAGATACCTCTATAATCAGGCACTAAATCATCTTTTCAAACAATACCAAGAAAGCGGAAAATGCGATTATTCTTATCAAGATTTGGGGAAATGGTATACCCAGCATAAAAAGAATGAAGCCATTTGGTTGTCTGATTATTCGCCAGCTAAAACCAAATTGGTTTTAAAGGATTTATCTGTTGCTTTTAAGGAATATGTAAAAGGACAAAGAGGCAAACCGAAATTCAAATCAAAAAGACAAAAGCAAAGTTTTCCGATCACTTTATACCAAAAAGAGATCAAAGAAAACGAAAATGGCAATGGTTATTTGATGTTAAAAAGAGGAATCTTTATCCAAATAAGAGGATATAAGAAACAGATTTGTCGTTATAGTAAGCCCAGGTTTTTACAGGGGCGTATCATCAAAGAAATTGCCGATAGAAGTAATCCGGAGAATAGAAAAAGACAAAATAAATATAAAGAGAATAAGTGGTATTTGTCTATTCAGTGTGAGGTAGATGCTGTTGAAAAACAAATAGGCCATATAGATATAGGTAATATTGTAGGTATAGATAGAAATGTAGGTCAAGTAGCCGATAGTAATGGACAGATTCATTTTCTGGCCGACACCAAAAAGGAAGAAAAGAGGATGAAAGTTCTTCAAAGAAGAAGGGCGAAAAAACAACATGGTAGTAATAAAGCCTACAAAACGAATATCCTTATAGCCAAGAAACACAAAAAGATAAAAAACAAAAGAAATGATGCACTAAGAAAAGTATGCAAAAAGATATCCAGTAATTCTGATTTAGCGGTATTGGAAGATTTGAAAACCAAGAATATGACCAGATCTGCTAAAGGAACGATGGACAATCCGGGCAAAAACGTGAAGCAAAAATCGGGGTTGAATAGAGTGATTTTAAAAACGGCATGGCGTAGATTTGAAATTTATTTAGGACAAAAAATGCTGGTCATTAAAATCCCTCCTCATTATACAAAAAGAGATCAAAGAAAACGAAAATGGCAATGGCTATCTTTTGATTTTAAAAAGAGGAATCTTTATTCAAATAAGAGGATATAAGAAACAGATTTGTCGTTATAGTAAGCCCAGGTTTTTACAGGGGCGTATCATCAAAGAAATTGCCGATAGAAGTAATCCGGAGAATAGAAAAAGACAAAATAAATATAAAG
>MPMN01000011.1 GCA_002238525.1 Flavobacteriaceae bacterium bin25 | reverse complement strand
AATCCCCATTATGGGGTCGTTTTTTGTTCCTTGTTCCGTTTGGTTTGGCACAGAGATTTTTATTGATTTTGTTTCAAATACTGCTCTTAGGCTACAATTATCGGTGATAGTAAAAGTTAATTCCGGGGTAGAAAGGCCGGTATTATCCGGACATGCCATGATTTCCCACTCTTTAAACACATAGCCTTTTTCGGGAATGGCCATCAGAGAAATTTCTTCTCCATATCCATATTCTTGACCTGATTCTGTATCGCTAACTGAGCCACCTTCGGTAAAAGAAATCGTTAAGGTAAATGCCCTTTGTTCAAAAACCGCTTTTAAACTACAATTACCCTCAACCGTAAACTCAATTTCGGGCTTTGTATTATCTACAAGGGTAAGGCAATTTACAGAGGATGTTTCTCCATCACTATTCTCAGGTGGTGTTAACACTGTCCATTCAGTCAATTGATAACCTTTGTCAGGGATAGCACTTAAAATGACATTTTGTCCATATTCTATGGTTAATTGCTCCTGAATTCGATTTTCCTGATAATATATTTTACCTCCCTCAGATGATGCCGTTGTGATGGCATAAGACACCTTTTCAAAAACCGCTCCTATCATACAATCTTCCAATATAGTAATCGTTATGCTTGATTCATCATTATCTAAATCACCACAATCTCCAGACCAACCTTTGAAGACATAATGCTCATTGGGTGTAGCTGTAATCGTTACCTCATCGCCATAGGCAACATTCTCAGATGGAGTGATCGTTATTTTCCCATTGTTCATCCCCGTTAAAGAATCGTTTTCCTCTATGGTAATCATGCGAGAAGCCTTTTCAAAAACCGCTTCCAGACTGCAATTACCCTCAACCATGAATTCAACTTCAACCTCTGTGGCATCTCCAACTAAAGGACAATTTTCACTTCTCCATTCAGTCAATTGATAGCCCTTGTCAGGTATTGCTGTTAATTTAGCGGTCTCTCCATAGACTATAGATAATTCCTCATCGGTATTTTGTTCCCCATCATGTGGCTGCTGTCGGTCACGGACTACGCTTCCCCCTTCTGAAGATTTAGCCGTAACGGTATAGCTAACTTTTTCAAAAACCGCTCCTATCGTACAATCTTCCAAGATAGTAATCGTTATACTTGATTCATCATTGTCTAAATCACCACAATTCCCAGACCAACCTTTAAATGTATAATGTTCATTGGCTGTGGCAGTAACCATTACCTCATCGCCATAGGCAACATTTTCAGATGGTGTGATAATTATTTCCCCATTTTGGAGTTCCGTCATGGGGTCGTTCTTTTCTATCATAATCGTTCGTGGTGCCTTGGTGAAAACTGCTTCTAAACTACAATCACCTGCAACTGTGAAGGTCACTTTGTTTTCGACGGCTATAAGTTCAGGACATTCACTATCTTCGGCTGTTGTCCAACCACTTAACTGATACCCCTTTTCAGGATTAGCGGTAAAAGAAACTGTTTGTCCGTGTTCTTTGTACTCAATTACCGAACTTGATGGTTGAGCATCATTGACACTACCTCCATCAGAAGATGTGGCGGTGATGCTATACTTGATCTTTTCAAAAGAAACATTTACAGAACAATTTTTAGATGCAGTGATCGTAATTTCTAAAGTATTTTTATTGAAAGTGCCGCAATCACCTGTCCATTCTTTTAATTGATAGTGCTGGTCAGCTTTGGCTATAATCTTTACTGATTGCCCCTTATTGATATTTCTCTGGGTTTCTGTTATTGTCCCTCCGACACCAGATGATGTGGAGATAGTAAATTTAATGGGATCCGGAGGGGGAGGGGCAATAGGTCCAGACCCTCCTTCTCCATTGCAAGAAAATAAAATCAAGAGGGATAGCATAAAAAAAATCGAAGAATGCTTATAAACTTTGGATCTCATGGTAATAATTCGTATAATCGTTGTTTAAGGTAGAATTCCCATTGTATTATTAAAGGAAGTGTTCTGTAAATTGGTATCCGAAAAGTGCATTGAGGTTATTAATCCCCAGAGATAGGAATCAAATAAAAGAGAAATCAAAAACCACCATAGGGGTAAGAATTTGAAGGGTAAAAAAACTTGAAAAGTGCAGTTAAGTAACTGTCTATTAATTCTTAAAGTATAAAGGGGGGGGGTATTTCATAGCTTGGTCTTTGAAACTCCATACTTAATCCCTTATAAATAAAGAACCAAAAAGGAAAATGCCTATCTCCGGTTCTTTGAAGATGTATGTTATTACATAAATCTTTACCAAGTGATTTCTTTAAATAAGCAAATAATAGGTGCTCGGTCAGATCAATACAAACCATGACTTTTGAACATAACACAAAACTAGGTTTTGACGATGATCCTCCAATAGTATTTTGTACTAACCTATTGCTCCAATTTAAAAACATCATGACCCTAACGAAGGAACAAATCCTTCATGTGGAGACCAAGTTAATAAATATTTTCTATTTTTCCAAGCATTGTCCTAATTTAACTGTAATATTTTAGAGAGATAATGAATGTTTAAAATGTCAGAGAAATTGAATGAGACAATTATCTTTGAGCCAGTGACTTCAGATAATTATTTTGCTTTATTCAAATATTCAGGCCTCTTCTACTTCTTTGGTTTCTTTCAAAAGAACATTATCATTCAATATGTCATTTGATGATTTTTTACTATAAAATCAATGAATAATTGAGACGCAAAGTATAAGAAATTTTCACTCTGTTTTTAGGATATCGAACCGACGAGGTCATAATGGAATAACAAAATTTTTAAAGGTTTAAACAAAACCACATCAATTGGCTTTCTCTTTTGAAATTGCTATTCTAATTGGCAGTCTGTAAGCCCTCTTTACATTCTTTATACAACCATTCCTGTACCATTTGTTCAACTTTGGAGTCTTTTATTTTCCGATACAGATCCAGATCTTTCTTGATTCTATAGATGCTAGTAACTTCTTTTTCATAGAGCCTAGTGAACTCATCTTTTATATCACTTTCAGTATTATTCGCTTTCATCACATTTTCTAAATCATCATTCCCTTTAATTCTTTGAGATAATTTCTCTAGTTCAACTTTATCATCTTCCGTAAATTTTATACCATGAAGTTCATTTAGTTTTTTAATAATCTCAGAGAGCGAATCTTTATTCTCTTCATTTGTACTAGTTTTCGGCATCTTACTTATTGGTTTTGTTTCCCCATTTCTGTTCTTGGGAGACAATTGTGATTCTCCAAGCATTTGAATTCTAAAAGAATCCAGAGATATAGAATCTAAAATATCAACTTTTTCACTTTCTCTTTTCGGAATTTTTTTGTACAAGAATTTTAAGAAGATGTATAATTTCTCATGGCTATTTTCAGTGAGTATTGCTATTTGGGAAACATATGAGTATAAACTACAGAATTCTCGGATTAAGGATTTAAATTCATTTTTTTCTTCTTCAGTCAATAACTTTTTCCAATTATCTACAACTTCATCAATGATAGGATGCAGTTTTTCATCACTTTCTTTGACCTTGTAAAACTCTTTACAGAAATCCTCTATATGTTTATCTGAGAAAATTTCGTACTCTTTAATAGCACTTTGAAGTTCGTGAAGTCTTTTAGGATCGGTTTCTTCCTTTAGTGTAGCTGAGTTGTAATATGGTTCAAATGATTTTTCTATTTCCTCAGCCTCATTGATAAAATCAAGTACGAATGTATCGGTCTTTCCGTTCGTTGATCTATTTAGTCTCGATAGTGTTTGTACACATTGCACAGCACTTAATTTTTTGTCTATATACATCGAATGCATGTGCGGTTCGTTAAATCCCGTTTGAAATTTATTTGCAACTATTAGGATTCTAAATCTCGGATCTCTTAATCCACTTGGAATGTCGTTGCCTTCCATACCATTATTCTTGTTTAAAGAATTTTCTGTGTATTCTTTACCCTTTAAATTCACTATACCACTAAAGCCTACCAAACAAGAATAAGGTAGTTCTCTTTCCTTCATTTGGCTTACAAATTCTTTAAAGAACAAGACACAGTGCTTTCTTGAACGCAAAACAACCATCCCCCTGGCTTGATTATTGATTTTTTTTGAAGATTTGATTGAAAAATGGTCAAGGATAATAGCAACTTTTTGACCGATAATTTTTTCGTGAGAATCAACATAATCAATTATTTGTTTCATTGCCCTACTTTGAGGCAATTTTTTATCCTCTGATGAGGTTTGGATGAGCTTAAAATACCTCTTGTAGGATGCATAGTGTCTCAAAACATCCAAAGTAAATCCTTCATGTATGGATTGTTTCATTGAGTATAAATGAAAAGGAACAAAGTTTCCTTCACAATTTTTTCTTCCGAACAATTCAAGGGTTTTATTTTTAGGGGTTCCAGTAAAACCAAAGAATGAAATGTGTGGCTGCCTACCTCTTGATTTTATACTAGAGATGATAACATCTTCAAAATCTATGTTGCCTTCTTCATCTTTCGATAGCGATTTCTTAAGATGTTTACTCGTTTCGCCACTTTGGGATGAGTGAACCTCATCAATAATAACCGCAAAAGTTTTCCCTTCGAATTGTGATATACTTTTAGAAATAAAGGGAAACTTTTGAATTGTAGTGATAATGATGTCTTTGCCCTTTTCTAAGAATTCTTTTAGTTGATTAGAATTTATATCTACTGATCTTACAACACCCTCTGTTTGTTGTAAATCTTTGATTGTTTTTTGAAGTTGTTTATCCAAGACTTTTCTATCACTAACTACTATAATGGTATCAAAGATTCTTTTGGTATCTCTTTCAGTTCTATACAAGGAAGTTAAGGTATGAGATAACCATCCGATGCTCAAAGACTTTCCGGAACCTGTGGTATGTTGAATCAGGTAGTTATGTCCTATTCCTTCGTCTTTAATTTGGTCTATAAGTTTTCTTATGACATCTAATTGATGGTATCGGGGAAAGATTAATACACGTATTTTTTCATATGTTACTTTTCCTTCTTTGTCATTCCATACGCTTTTCAACTCTTCTCTTGCAATAACAAAGTTTTCAATGATATCTAGAATTGAGTCTGGAGCCAAGATTTCATTCCATAGATATTCGGTTCTGTAACTTTCATCTACCGGTGGGTTTTCAATATCTTTGTTGTAGGGGAGGAATTTGGTTTGTTCGTTATTCAAATGAGTAGTCATGGAAACCTTGTTGTTATCAACACAAAAATGGACTAGACACCTTTTGAATTGAAGCAGGGGTTCACCAGCAATATTTCTCTCCTTATACTGACTCTCAGCATTTTTAAAATTTTGTCCTGTTAATTGATTCTTCAATTCCATCGTGATCATCGGAATTCCGTTGAGGAAAAGAACCATATCAATACTACTGATGTTTTTATTGGAATAGAATAGCTGACGAATAGAGACAAAAGAGTTTTGTTCGTATTTCGTATGATGTTCGGGGTTTAAACCGCTTTTTGGTTTGAAATAGACCATATCGAATGAGGATCCCCTGAAACTTATCCCTTTTCGAAGAACATCAATCAGCCCTCTATTGGATATTTCGTCATTTACAACCTTAGAAATTTGTTTGTCAGTTGCGTCACCGAATAGGGTATTTAATTTATCGTAGGTTTCTTTTTGGGTTGATTTTATAAAGTTGATTAATTCCTCTTGTACCTGATATTGATTTTTGTCATACTTGCAATGGGATGTTGATTGATACCCATGTTCGGTAAGTTTTTTATCGATGTATCTTTCGAATCGTTCTTCTGTTGGTAGGCTCATCACTCTACTACTTTTCTTTTACCGGTTACTGCTTCAGATATCATTGATTGACGATACTCTTTAAGGAATTCTTTTATCTTTTTCTCAATAGAAATTGATTGGTTGATCAGTTGGGTTTGTTCATCCAAATACTCCACGATTTGTTGTTGTTCTAAAATAGGAGGAACTATAATTTCAGTATCCTCAAAATCAGATTTAGTAAAAATCGGGAGTGTCACAAAATTTGTCCACTTAATTAAATTTTTAGATAGAGTACTAACAAAGAACATACAATATCTTGGGTCCAATGTTTCTTTGCTACATATGACACTATTGATTTGTTGATTTGTTGATAATTTATCCCCTGAAATCCCAAATTTTCCAAGTGTGTTTCCAATTGAACACACCATAATTGAGTCTTTTGGAATGACCCTTGTTTGATTCTTCCCTTCCTCAGTTAGATATTCTTCAGACTCAAGAACATAACTAAATCCCTGATTCAGACTCGTTGGTTTTATCCAAGGAAATCCATATTCCCTTGAGGTATAATACTTATCTTCTCTTGCTTTACTAGGTGTATTTCCTGTCACTATTTTAGAGTGAAACTTAAATCTAGAAATCTCCCATTCACTCGGAATCTCTCCAATCCATTCCACACCACTATCTTTCATTTCCGCATTTGGATTTAATCCTTTGGTAACCACTTCAGATATCAGCGATTGACGATACTCTTTGAGTAGTTCCATCTTGCGTTGCGTTTTCGAAATAATGGAATCAATCAATAAG
Organism: Flavobacteriaceae bacterium bin25; assembly: GCA_002238525.1. Classification (GTDB taxonomy): domain Bacteria; phylum Bacteroidota; class Bacteroidia; order Flavobacteriales; family Flavobacteriaceae; genus Bin25. The sequence goes on along the minus strand of MPMN01000011.1, from coordinate 52,522 downwards.
ATATTTTCATCAAGAAAAAAAACGATTTTTTGTTGAATTTTAGGGGGGGGTACGTAATATAAAGATTCATTAAATCATCTACGGATACTCTTTTCAACGTAACACCGTTTGATATTTTTTTACATAAATCAATAACTTCAGTTCTTGTTAATTGATAGTAAAGAAACTTTGAATTGAAGGTATCCTTACTTCTATTTCTTAAAACAATCAACTCTCCCATGGAAAATCCTTCAAAAGTAGAATGAAATAACTTGTGTACTTTAACACCTAACTTGTTAAATAGAACATCACCAGGATTAAATTTCACGCCTAATATGCCATACCTAGAGTAAAAGTTATTTATTTTTCCAAAAAAGGAATCAACGTCTTCTGAAGAAATTTTTTTGTCGTCATCCTCAGGTTTGATTTTTTCTGAAATATGATTAAAATGATTTTTTATCCTATCACAATCCCAACCACTTGGAATCTCTCCAATCCATTCCACACCACTATCCTTATAGGAATCGTATTTCCTCATAAACGAAATTTCGAGTTAGACTTTCCAGTAAAATCTGTAATCATAGTCAATTCAGTATCTGCTTTAAAAGATTTTCTGATTCTTTATCTAATTCTAACAAATCACGAGCAATCTCTTCGGAAGAACGAAGCGGCTTATACTTATAAAAATACTTGGTAAAGTTGATTTCATATCCAACTTTATTTTTATTACCATCAATCCAAGAATCCGGTAAATGAGGCTTAACCTCACGAAAGAAATACTCATCTATATCTTCTGAAAGTGGAACTCTCTCATGATCTCTTAGTTTGGAATCAGGCTTTGGATCCCCATTCCTATCCCTTACCACTAGGCCATTCTCAACCTTCGGCTGTTCAATAGTTACTTTTGTGTATCCAAAGAAATTATTGTCAAATATTTTTGAATGATTACTTTCTTTGAAGCTCTCGTATATATTAAGGAGATCCTCCCTTTGAGAATCATCAATATATTTTCGTTTATTTCCCAAAGATTTCTTCATGGATTTGTAAAAGGAAGAACCATCAATAAGTTGAACTTTTCCTTTTCGATGAGGCTTCTTATTGTTGGTAACAATCCAGATGTATGTTGAGATACCCGTGTTAAAGAATAACTGGTCAGGAAGTGAAACGATACACTCCAACCAGTCTTTTTCGATGATCCACTTACGGATATTTGATTCACCTGAACCAGCATCACCAGTAAATAAAGGAGAACCATTAAATACAATGCCAATCCGAGAACCCCCATCCTCCATTTTGGAAATCATGTGCTGGAGAAACAATAAAGAACCATCAGATGTTCTCGGAGTTCCTACCGAAAATCTTCCATAGGCATTTTTTGCTTCTCCCTGAACAAACTCTTTTTCTGACTTCCATGATACCCCAAAGGGTGGATTGGTTATCATGTAATTAAATTTCTTCCCTTGAAAGTGATCTTCGGAAAGTGAGCACCCCAACTTAATGTTCTCGGGATTTTCACCCGTAATCAACATATCAGACTTACAAAGAGCAAACGTTTGATCATTTTTTTCTTGACCATAAAGATTTAACCTTATTTTATGCTCAATATTCTTTTGAATCCATTCTTTTCCAATGGTTAACATGCCTCCAGTCCCACAACAAGGATCAAATATAGACCTGATTATACCCTTTCCTTTAAGGTTTTCAGAATCTTGAGAAAATACAAATGACGTAAGAAGCTTTACCACATCTCTCGGTGTATAGTGCTCTCCACTTGATTCATTACTCATCTCTGAAAATCTTCTTAGAAGCTCTTCAAACACTTGTCCCATTGTATGGTTGTCAATTTTATCTGGATGTAAATCAACTGCAGTAAACCTATGAATTAATTGGTAGAGCTTGTTGTTCTTGAGAAGTTTATCTACATACTTTTCTAATTCATAGAGCTTAATAATTTCAAACACATTTTGTGAAAACCCTTTTAGATATGATTGAAAATTGATTTTTAACCCATTGGGATCACCCTTCAATCTTTCTAAATCAAAATTTGAGTGATTATAAAATTGTAATCCAAATTGTTCTTTGATAATTGGAGTTGGATCAACGTTATCCATCCCACATTGCTTGTAAAGTTTTATTACTCGCTCTTTGTTTGGTTCAATAATACAATCTAATCTTCTTAATACTAAAAAAGGTAGTATAACATCCCCATATTTGTTCTGTTTAAATAATCCCCTGAGGACATCATCACAGACATTCCAAATCAAGGAAGATATTTCGTTATAGTTTAACATAATAACTATTTCATTAATTAACTCTTGGCAATGTTTCTCCCTCTAAAAACTCCAGAAATTGATTCAACTTCTCAAACCCATAAGACACTTTCTCCTCCACATTGAACCTTTTCCTCAGAAAATACATAAAATAAGTTCTTCTTTACAAAGTTTACTTGCCAATAATCCTCCAAGCAAAAAACAAGTATTATTTCAATGAAAGAAATTTTACTCAATGTGTTAGAGATTAAATGAAATCTGAGCCAATTTATTGTAGTCCTCTTACCAAATTATTCGACTGATTCCTTCAATCGAATCCGATCCTCCCTATTGGCTAACTCCCACAAAGTATGAAAAATTAGTTGAGTACGCCTTTGTAAAACATCGTAAAGAATTTTGTCCACTGTATCCGTTACCTGATGATAATCTTCGTGAGTTCCATTGAAATAAAAAATTACAGGAATATTGTTTTTGGCAAAATGAAAATGGTCACTCCTATAGTAAAATCTGTTGGGATCATTTATGTCAGCATAAGTGTAATCCAACTCTAAGCTGACAAATTCTTTGTTGACCGCTTCGGAAATATCATGCAAATCCTGACTCAAAATGTCCGAACCAATTAGATAGATATAATTCGGATCCGGATTTTCTCTCTTGGGATCTGAACGCCCAATCATATCCATATTTAAATTGGCAATCGTGTCTTCTAATGGGTATAGAGGCTCTTTGTCAGTGTAATAACCAGAGCCAAGCAAACCTTTTTCTTCACCTGTAACATGTAAAAAGATAATAGACCTTTTGGGACCATCTCCATTTTTAACTGCCTGCTGAAAAGCTTCAGCTATCTCTAGTATTGCAACTGTACCCGATCCATCATCATCAGCACCATTGTAAATTTCTCCCTTTTCATTTACCCCAATATGATCTAAATGTGCAGTTACAACAATATATTCATCTGGAATTTCATCACCTTTGATTACACTAACCACATTTTCACTAACCAATGTGTCTCCCCTTCGGGTAAATAAGGTTACCGGCTGGTAATAATCCTCAGTGCCTTCAGCTGGCTCTATTGCCCTATCCCTATAAAAAGATCTTATAAAATCAGCTGCTAATCGCTGACCTTTGGTACCGGTATCGCGACCCTTAAAATAATCTGAGGCATAAACATAAAGTAACTCCTTGAGTTCCTGCTGGGTAATTGATTGAGCATATTTAACAGCTGGACTAACCTCTTGACCAAGAGTAACTGCCGGGAAAAGAATTAATATCGAAAAAATGAATACTCTAAAAAAAATCATCGTTTATAATTTTTGGTCGTTTTTATTCAGTAGTAAAGGATTATTACTACACTCTGAAAAACTAGCTCAAATTACTAAAATTGTTTGAATTTATAATTCGGCTCCCAATTCAGTCAATGCCAATTTATAAATAATGAACTCCATCTTTACTAGTTAAATACAAATCAAGATATGATTTTGATAACCTTTATTTGAAAAAATCGATTCAAGTACGTAAAATAGACACTATACCAAATGCGATTCAAAAATTTTAACTTTGCACGGAATAAGTTGGAGACTAACTGCAATGAATCCCTCAAAAATTTTGGGAACCAAATATACATATGATGATGTATTGTTGGTGCCGGCTTATTCTGCTATACTGCCTAGTCAAGTTACTACTCGAAGTAAATTCAGCACAAATATCTCCCTCGAAATACCCATAGTTTCGGCAGCAATGGACACCGTTACCGAAAGTGAGATGGCCATAGGAATGGCAAGAGAAGGTGGAATAGGCGTTCTACATAAAAATATGACCATCAAACAACAAGTGCAACAGGTTAGAATAGTAAAACGCTACGAATCAGGAATGATTATCGATCCAATTACTCTAAGCCCAGATGCCAAAGTCTTTCAAGCAAAAGAAAAGATGAACCAATACAAAATTGGTGGGATTCCAATTGTGGACAAGTCTAATCATCTGAAAGGTATATTAACTAATAGAGATCTTCGATTTGAAGAAGACAACCAAAAGTTGGTTAACGATTTAATGACTAAAGACAATTTGATTACAGTCAATCACAAAACAACCTTAACCGAAGCAAAAAGTATACTCCAAAAACATAGAATTGAAAAACTCCCCGTGGTAGATGAAAATAATATTCTAGTCGGCTTAATCACCTTCAGAGATATTTTAAAACAAAGCAATAAACCCCGTTCCAATAGAGATTCCTTTGGTAGGTTGAGAGTTGCCGCCGCGGTTGGTATTACTGCAGACAGCATAGATAGAATTACTAAACTAGCTGAGGTCGGTGTTGATGCGATTGTCATAGATACAGCTCATGGTCATTCATCTAAAGTAGCTGATCTTTATAAGACAATTAAAGAAGTAATTAAAGACATCGATATCGTGGTAGGAAATATCGCTACCGTTAAAGCAGCTAGATATTTGGCCGATCTCGGTGTTGATGCAATAAAAGTAGGAATCGGACCTGGGAGTATTTGTACAACTAGAGTCATAGCAGGGGTTGGCTTCCCACAGCTATCTGCAATACTCTCTATTGCAGAAGAGTTGAAAAATACAGGTATACCAATTATTGCTGATGGAGGAGTTCGCTATAGTGGCGATATTCCCAAAGCAGTAGCTGCAGGTGCAGATTGCGTAATGCTGGGATCTTTACTAGCTGGTACAAAAGAAGCACCAGGAGAATTTTTGATTTATGAAGGCAGACAGTATAAAACATACAGAGGAATGGGTTCAGTGGAAGCCATGAAATCGGGTAGCAGTGATCGTTATTTTCAGGGTTTAGAAACAGATGGTCGAAAATTAGTACCCGAAGGAATCGTGGGAAGAGTACCCTATAAAGGAACCCTAGAAGAAAGTATACATCAATTCGTCGGTGGTCTTAGAGCAGGAATGGGATATTGTGGTACAGAAAGTATTGAAAAACTGAAACAAAATGGTCAGTTTATTAAAGTCACATCAGCAGGAATCAGAGAAAATCATCCCCATTCAGTAACCATAACTCGAGAAGCACCAAACTATAGTCCCTAATTTTTTACTAGACTATTGTCTATTGGTTCAATGCCTATAGTATGGCTAAAGTCAAACAGTTCTTTTTCGTTTTTTTCGTCTTATTGCCACTGGCTTTAACAGAATGTACTACTGATCTAAAAGATTCGAAAAATAAAGTGGTTGCCAAAACAAAAAAAAGTGAACTGCTTACCGAAGATCTAATTGCCATAATTGGCAAACCCCAAAACGAATTAGATAGTATCAAAAAAGCACAACAAGCAATCAATCAATGGGCAAGTAAAGAAATTCTTTATCAGCAAGCACAAGATTATTTTGATAAAATCCAAATTAAAGAAATAGAAGATGCAGTAAATGACTACAGAAGAGAACTGTTAATCTCTAAGTATAAGGATATAATCATTCAAAATAAATTGGATACCCTAGTAACTGATATAGAAAAACAAAACTACTATGACCAAGCTCTTAACTCCTTGAAAATTGACCACACACTCTTGAGGTATCGATACCTTTCATTTCAAAAAGACAGCCCAATAAAAAATGAAACTATTAAGCGTTTTCGTCGATTTAATGAAGAAGATCGTACATTTCTGGACTCCATTGCCATTTTGAACTTTCCTCACGTTCAATTAAATGACCGTAGATGGATCGAAAAAAATCAATTTTTAAAATCTATTAACTACATTAATCAAGACAATTTTAATCAATATCGGTTCCCAAATATTTTGTTCCGAACATCTGAATCTAATTTGATTCATCTGCTCTATATTAGTGAAATACTTCAACCTGGTGCTAAACCGCCACTAGAATATATTGATAACCTTTTAGAACGACTAATTATCAATAAACGAAAACAACAAATAGAAAGAGAATTTGACAATGAAATCATCAATCAAGCAATACAACAAGATCTTCTTCAAATCTACTAGCATAGCACTTTTAATAGGGTTTATTGTTCATCATACAGATGTATTTGCACAAAGCTTAAACCCCGAACAAAATAGAATTTTAGTTGATGGCGTAAGTGCGGTTATAGGAGATTATGTGATTTTAAACTCCGATGTAGATAAGACCATAATTGAACTAGAATCTCAAGGACTTCTTCCAGATGGAATGAGCAAATGTGAAATCCTTTCAAACTTAATGGAAAACCGACTGTATCAACACCATGCTGTTCAGGACAGTATAGAAGTAGCTGATTCTGAGATTTATTCTATAGTTGATCAAAATCTTGAAAATTTTGTGCTACAGCTTGGTAGTATGGAAAAAGTCTTGGAATTCTATGACAAATCAGATGAATTATCTTTTAGACAAGAAATTTTCGAGATCAATAAATCACAAGTTCTATCACAACGCATGAAAGCCAAAATCATTGAAAATGTCGAAGTAACACCAGAGGAGGTAAGGTTGTTCTTCGAATCTATCCCCAAAGAGGAATTACCAATGTTTGGAACCGAATTAGAAATATCTCAAATTGTCATTGAACCAGAAATTAGTGAAATCGAGGAAACTAGGGTAATCAACTTGCTCCGTTCCTTCAAGGAAGATGTATTAGAAAAAGGAATGAGTTTCGCTTCAAAAGCAATTCTCTATTCACAAGATCCCGGATCACGTTCCTCTGGAGGTAAATATACCCTCCATCGAAAAAGACCACGAATGGTTAAAGAATTTAGGGATGTGGCTTTTAGTCTGAGAGAGGGAGAAATATCTGAACCCTTCAAAACCGATTTTGGATGGCATATACTGACTCTTGATAAAATAAGAGGACAAGAAATTGATGTTCGCCATATCCTGATAATTCCTAAAGTAGAAGTTTCCGAACTTACAGAAGCTAGATCTAAAATTGATAGTATTCGAACACGGATAATTGATGAAGAAATATCCTTTGCAGAGGCAGCCTTTCAATTTTCAGATGAAAGAGAAACTAAATTTAATAACGGGGTATTGATCAATCCTACCACTGGAGATTCCAAGTTCGAACTGGCCAATATTGACCCCACAATTTATAAACAGATAGAAGGATTAAGAGATGGTGAAATATCTGCTCCACTTTTAGAAGAAACAGAATCCGGTCAAAAGAAATATAAAATAATTAAAGTAAGTAATCGCTTTGATGCTCATGTTGCAAACTTCACCCAAGACTATGTTCGAATAAAGGATTTAGCACTAAAAGACAAACAATTTAATATCATCAAACAGTGGATGGACGAAAAAATTACGGACACTTACGTGTATCTCCACAAGGAACAACAATACTGCAATTTTAATCGAAAATGGCTAAAATCAAATTAGAAGTAGAGCGAGAAAAAATATACTTCAATTGATGGTAGGGTAGGAAAGGATCTATTTAAAATACTTTCTAGGAACCCAAAGCATCCCAAAGCATTCACCATCTTCTTTATTGATTTTTTTGTGATGAATCTTATGGGCTCTACGAATTCCTCTAGCGTATCGGTTATTGGTCTTCCTGAATATTTTAAACCTTTGGTGAATAAAAATATCATGAACCAAAAAATAGGTTAAACCATAGAGAAAAATCCCTATTCCAATAGGTAATCCAAGCCAAAAGTCCTTATATATATAAAGTGTCACAAAAATCATACTGATTATTGCATAGATTAAAAAGAAACTATCGTTCCGTTCAAACCACGAATCATGATCTTTCTTATGATGATCTTTATGCAATACCCATAGAGGACCATGCATAATATATTTGTGGGTGAACCAGGCTATAAATTCCATAAATGCAAATGAGCCCAAAAGAGTAAAAATCCAAATAATGATATCCATGTCTATTTTAATTAAATGTAAGCTTTAAATACGATTCACATATCACCCATAATTTTTCCCTATTAGAAACCCTAATGCGACTTTCTTTAATCTTTTTTACTGAGGATCTTTTGAGTTTTCTGAGTAATCTTTTATAGTATTGATAGGCAATATAAACCCCTATTTTAGCCTCTTTGGGAAGTTTCATTATACCCTGGTAGGCTTCTTTGAATTCTTTGTCTATTTCCTTGATAATTTCAAGTTTGCTTGTTTCATCTAATTTACGATGATGAAGAATAGGAAAATAATTTCTTTTTCTGCCATATAAATCATCTTTAAAATCTCGAAGAAAATTGACTTTTTGAAATGCCGAACCCAATGCAATGGCGGTATCTTTCAATTTTTCATATTCCTCTTGATTGCCTTGAGTAAAAACTTTCAAACACATCAAGCCAACAACATTGGCGGAGCCCCAAACATAGTTATTCAATTTTTCCTCTGTATCACAACCATCATTTAACAAATCGTACCTCATACTGTTTAAAAATGCAAATACAAGTTCTTTTTCTATATTAAATTGATGATATGTATCTTGAAAAGCCTGTAGAATTGGATTGGCACTTATCTTTTCTTTTAGTGCAAATCTTAAATCTTCTTCAAATCGATCCAATAATTGAGATTGTGGGAAATCAATAAAAGTATCTACTATTTCATCTGCTAAACGCACAAAAGCATAGATATTGAATACGTGCCTTCTAATTGACTTATTCATTACCCTAGAGGCATAAGAAAACGACGTGCTATATGATCGAATAAATACCTTGCTAGTCTTGCCACAAGTTAAGTCGTATAGTTCTTTCACATTAATATTCTTGCAACGAGATTTAAGCCTTAATGCATTGTACCACAAATTTAGGTAAAGTCAAAATATGGAATTATCAGACACCGAATTGAAAGCAATTAAATTCTTGGCGGACTAGAATCTTGGAATAAATTAATCCTATCCATGATCTACTATTAAAAGGGTAAATGGTTAATCATAAAAAATATTTTTCCCTCTCGTGTTTCTTGGGCTTTTCTTTTGGAGATTCGAGCATAGGATACCAATAATTGCGTAATCTATTGTAACTAACATAAGTTAGGACTCTTTCAGCTTTTTTTTCATTGTGAATAATCAACCCTCGTTTTTGTAAAAGTTGAACTTGGTCGGCAAAGGTTATAGGAGGTTTATCGTAGGCTTTTTTAGGCATATATAAAATCAAAAAACCTCCCAAAAGTGCACTTCGTTGAGAGGTCCGGGAGGTATTGATGGGACAAAAGTAAACATTTTTAGATAATTACTGCTTTTCTCTCCATTTTTCGAACTTCACAAATGCTTTAGGATTTTCCTTGAAGAAAGCATCCAAATAAGTTTGGCAAGCCTGAACCCTATTACAATTAGACTCTTTTTCTAGAAGCTTAATGGCATCACCTTGAATATAGCCAAACAAAATTGCCCCTATACAGATGGAGCATAGAATTGAGATGGTCTAATAAACGTGCATTTCTTCTGCTAAACTGTGCACACGAGAAGACTCGAACTTCCACGGGATTTAACTCCCACTAGGCCCTCAACCTAGCGCGTCTACCAATTCCGCCACGTGTGCTTTAAATGCGTCAAAAACTTGGTGTCCAAATTACAAAACCAACTACATCTATTTTAGCCATCTTGGCCATATTTGATATACATAAATTTTAACTTAAACCTAATAGACACAGTTTTCAATACTTAAGAATTAGAAGTTTTCATGTGTATCTAAAGATTAAATATTTTCAAACATCCCCAAACCGAACAATGCAAAATCGTATTTCACAGGATCTTCAGGATTTAATAATCTGAGGTTCCTATCTAGTTCTACCAAAGTCTTAAAATCATTGGTCTTTCTGGAGATTAGCCCAAGTTTACCTGCAACTCTTAAGGTATGAATATCCAAAGGGCAAGACAAAATTCTAGGTGAAATATTTTTCCAAATTCCAAAATCAACACCTAAAGTTGAAGAACGAACCATCCAACGAAGAAACAGATTGATCCGTTTGGAAGCAGAACCGTTCAGTGGGTCAGAAATATGCTTCTCTGTTCTCTTTAGATGAGGTAGTCCAAAAAATATTCTTTTAAATCGATGAATGGTTTTGTATAAAAATTCCTGGTTCATTTCAGGAACAAATACATTTTCCAATCCTCCTTTCTGAGTATAGATGAATTTAAGAGCAGTTATAAAGTAAATAAGATCTACTGGTTGGAAAGTTCTGTGAGTAAAATCCTTAAATCTTTTTAAATCACTTTTGGTGTGATTTACTACAAAATCATGGGGATTTCTTTCAAGTAATTCAACGAGATTATTTGCGCTATTAATGATACTCTTTCGATTACCCCAAGCAAAGGTTGTGATTAAAAAGCTAATGATTTCTATATCGGCCTTTTCGGAAAACTGATGGGCAACTTTTATTGGATCAGTTTCTATAAAATTTTTGGATTCGTATTTTCTGGCTTTACGATCAAGTAAATCTTTGAATTGCAAAAAATCATTTGACGATTTGACCATCTTTGAGTAAAATGATTTTATCTGCACGCTTGGCCAATGTCTCATTGTGAGTAACAATAACAAAACAACAGCCAAATTGATCTCTGATTTTGAAAAACAATTCATGCATCATATTGGCATTGTCACTATCCAAATTTCCTGTTGGTTCATCAGCCAATACAATTTTAGGGTTATTGATTAGTGCTCTTGCTACGGCGACTCTCTGTTGTTCTCCTCCAGAAAGAGTTTTTGGCTTTTTATTGGCTTTATCAGCAATGTTCATTTGACTCATTAGTTCCAATCCCAAAATGCGAGCTTTAGGTTTGGAGATTCCTCTGATTCGAGCGGGCAAACAAATGTTTTCTAGTGCAGTAAATTCAGGCAATAAGCCGTGAAACTGAAAAACAAAACCTAAAGTTTGGTTTCTAAATTGAGCTATTTGCTTAGAGGAACAATCATTTATTAGCTTATTATCAATTGATAAAGAGTAATCATCTCTCTTGTCAGCCCCTTCAAGTGTCCCTATAATATGGAGAAGAGTAGTTTTTCCGGCTCCAGAAGGACCTGCAATAGATACGATTTGTTTTTCAGAAATATCTATATTTATCCCTTTAAGAACTCTTATTTGACCATACGTCTTGTATATATTTCTGCCTCTGAGTAGCACCTTCAATCAGCAAATTTAATTCTTTGTAATCCAGATCTTGATACCAAGAACAATGTTACCAGAAAATTACCATTACATTTATTTAAATTTACCCGCTCATGAAATCCAGAGAACTGATTTATTTGGCTGGTGGATGTTTTTGGTGTACAGAAGCTATTTTCCGCAGTATAAAAGGTGTTACTAATGTTCTTCCCGGGTATATGGGAGGCTCTGTATTGAACCCAACATATGAAGAAGTTTCCAGCGGTAAATCCAATCATGCAGAAGTTGTCCAAATTGAATATGATAGGGGTAAAACAGAATTAACTGATATCCTGTTTATATTTTTCAATACTCATGACCCGACTACACTCAATAGACAAGGAAACGACATTGGTTCTCAATATCGTTCAGCCATATTTTATGCTAATGATCAACAAAAATCAATCATTGCGATGGTTTTAAAACGGCTTCAAAAAGAGTCTGTATATGAAAACCCAATAGTCACACAAGTCGCTAAAGCTGAGGTTTTTTACCCCGCTGAAGAATATCATCGGGCCTACTACAGTAAAAATGAGAACTCTTCTTATTGTCAGTTTGTAATCAGGCCTAAACTTGAACGCCTCCAAGAGTATTTTACTGCTTACATCAAAAAGTCAGCAAGAATGAATTCAATTTAATAGTCGCCTAAATCCTATAACTCGTAGGAATCTCTTAATAAAATTCCAGAAAAAGTTGAATTGACCAAAGATAGATCCAACTATCAGTAGGATAAATTTATATACTACCAGAATAGAAATAACTCTTAAAGTGTAGTAGGGGATACTCCCTAGTATATTATCCAGGTATAAGTTTTCTTTTGTTATACCGATAAAGTCCAATAAAAGATGACCAACTCTGAGACTAGTCATTCCTGTGATAGCAAAGACAACCAAAATAATCAGAACTTGAAAATCTGATTTAATACCCCAGCGAATTTTGAGATTTCGCCAAATTTTTTTCAAGATCGTATTTTAAGAAGGTCTGTTATCTGTTCTGCTAGTTCCAAACCAATTCGTTCTTGTGCTTCAATAGTCGCTGCGCCTATGTGGGGAGAAAGAGAAATTCTTGGATGCATCAAAAGTTTAATGTCGGGTTTTGGTTCTTTTTCATAAGTGTCTAGTCCGGCAAAACTTAGCTGTCCACTATCAAGTGCTTCTAATAAATCATCTTCTTTAATTACACCACCTCGAGCAGCATTAATTATCCCAGAGCCTTTTTTCATTTTTTTAATCTCTGAGATAGTAATCAAGGGGTTGCCTTGAGAGGGAACATGAAGAGTGATAAAGTCCGATTGTCTCAGCAATTGGTCAAAATCAATTGATGGTATTTTGACTTCAAGAAATTGACCATCAAATAAAGTCACTCTAACTGATATCTGATCAATATGCTTATCAGTACCAATTACTTTCATTCCCAAGCCTAGTCCTATTTTTGCTACTTCTTGACCTATTCTTCCGAGTCCGACTATACCCAGGGTTTTACCTCTAAGCTCAATCCCTGCGGAATAGTTTTTTTTCAGTTTTTTGAATTTAGTGTCCCCTTCCAAAGGCATATTTCTATTTGAATCATAGAGAAAACGAACTCCACCAAACAGATGGGCAAATACTAATTCTGCAACGGAGGCTGATGAAGCCGCCGGCGTATTAATTATATATATTTCTTTCTCTTTTGCATATCCAACATCAATATTATCCATTCCGACACCTCCTCTTCCGATCAATCTGAGACTAGGGCATTGGTCAATTAGCTCTTTACGAACTGTGGTTGCACTCCTAACGAGTAAACCAACCACAAAATTCTGATTTATATATTTGGCCAATTGATCTTGTGGAATATTTTGATTGATAACGGTAAAACCCTCATTCTTTAGTGCCTTCTGTCCAGCTTCTGAAATTCCATCATTAGCAAGTATTTTCATCAATTATCTATTTTCAAATTCTTTCATGCATTCCACCAGTAACTTTACGCTTTCCAATTCTAATGCATTATAAATTGAAGCACGGTATCCACCAACTGAGCGATGCCCATTTAACCCCTCTATGCCTAAAGATTGCCACATTTGGTCAAAAATTTCTTTTTCCGATTTATCAACAAGGTTGAATACTACATTCATTTGACTTCGATTTTCTTTATTAGCAAAACCTCGAAATTTTGAATTTCTATCAACTTCTGAATAAATCAAGGATGCTTTTTGACTATTCTTTTTACCTAACTTTTTTAGACCACCTTTTTCAATAATCCATTGAAGAGTTAGCATTGTTGTGTATATGGCAAAAACGGGTGGGGTATTAAAAGAACTACCTTTTGAGAGGTGAAGTTTATAATCCAACATTGAGGGCAGTTTTCTTTTAACTCTATCAAGAAAAGATTCTTTAATTACTACTAGTGCAACCCCTGCTGGACCCAAATTCTTTTGTGCACCGGCGTAGAACAAATCAAATTTATTATAATCCAAAACCCTTGAAAAGATATCGGAGCTCATATCTGCAACTAGTGGACAATCCACTCGGGGTATTTCTGAGTATTGGGTTCCATAGATCGTATTATTTGTGGTGATATGCAAATAATCCAGTTCAGAGGTATTTTCGAAGGAGACCGGGATATAATTATACTTACAATATGCAGAGCTAGCCACCTCAACGACTTGTCCATAGTGTTTAGCTTCTTTTATTGCTTTTGCTGACCATGAGCCAGTATCACTATATCCTGCTTTTTGGTTCAAAAAATTTGCTGCTACATTCAAGAATTGAGTGCTTGCTCCGCCATGTAAAAAAAGAGCAGAATAACCCTTTCCTTTCAATCCGGCGATTTCTAGTGCCATCTTGGTAGAATTTTCTAAAATTTCTTTAAATGCATTGCTTCTATGAGAAATCTCCAATACAGATAGCCCTGAATCATCTAAATCTAAAACCGCTTTCGAAGCCTTTTTCAGAACTGTCTTTGGAAGAACAGCAGGACCTGGATTGAAATTATGTTTCATTTATTATGAGGTAAAAGTTCAGTAGAATTGAATTACAGAATACTAAAATCGCAGATATTAATTATGGTGCAAATATCGTAATTAGACCCTAATGAATGTCGGTAGCTAAAATTTACTTTTTCAAGATATGGGATTATAAAATCAGTTCCGGCATAAGACAAATTTATCATGAGAAAGACTACAGAATAAAAAATGAGCAAATAAAATGATTGAAGTCAGCAATACTCACTCCAACCAAAAAATCAAAATAAAAACTACAGTAGAACCATAAGTCTATTAGGGTGTGATATTGATAAATATTTGAAGAAACACGTACAAGAAAAAGATGAAATAAGTATTAATTGAGTAACATAAAATTAAAATAGCTCCCATAAATTGGGTTTCACACTGAAAGTTAATTGTGCGAAGGTCTCACCTAATCAGAAAATGAAATATCTGTATATCCTTTGATTTTGCTATCCTTGAATCGAAATTTGGTAACCCGCTATTTCCCATTTACACAGATTTTGTCACACTGTCATCCCCCTCAGTGTTTTTTAAGCGGGGTAAAAGTCTCAGAAGTTAGTATGTAGGAAATTCTTTTAATTCCTATCCAACCTCCGATTTCTTTTATTTCACAATAACATTTTTTTAAAAGATCAAACCTGAACAATATATTTTCAAAATCTTTATCTGGATAGGTTGCTATTATTCGCTTCAAAAAATGAAGGTTAAATAATACACCTCTATCATCATCCTGCCAATATAATTCGTTATCAAAAACCTGAGAATCATATATTTTGGAAATCACCTTACCACCATATTTTGAGTTGAAAATTCGTAATAGAACAGAATCATTAAATTTTTCAACTTGCAACATGTTTGCGTTTGGGTATCTATCAACCAATCTTGAAAAAACTTTCTTGCGGATCCGAAACTCAGTTTTTATATCTTCATCGTAATCAATCAATTTATCCTCTATTGAAGGATATTCATTGTGAGGTATTTCATAGGTAATCTCTGGGAATATTTTAAAAATGAGTTTAGGCTTGGTCGCAATAAGTTGAATTCTTATGTCTCCGGTTGAATTCTTAGCCAGTTTAATTACCGTATTAATCTTTGCAATTGGAATGAAAAAATAAAAGTTTTCCTTAACATCATGTTTGTTGCTAAAAGAGTAATACTTTATAAAATGACCCCTTGATGCGAGTACATGAACCTTCCCACTGGAAGAACACTGTATAATGGCATTATGCAAGGCAAGTCTAGTCGTGTTTTTGATTAGAACACTTTTAACATGCTCTAGTGCATTAACCAACTCCTTCGGATTAATATTGCGCTCACCTAACCTAAAGTCAGTCATCTTTGGACTTTCAAACTTCATGGTGCAACTTATTATATAATCCAAAAAACATTGCCTTCTTCACCTTTCAATAAATAACGCTTGTCTTCTCAATGATAACCATCTATCCAAAGTTACAACCAATGAAAATAATATATTAGTTCACCATAACATTCATTGTACTTAAAAAGAGTGAACAAATAGTCTAGTCTTTACTGAATCCCAAACAAGACGAAATAGATAGTCAATATACTAATCTATAGATACCTAAAATGCCACGTCAAAATCCGTTGTTTTAAGAAGTAACTATAGAAACGAATTCTACAATAAATAGAAACAATTTTCTGCATCCTTCATCACCAATGAAATCTACAAAGAAGTATAAAACTAGTAATCAGAGAGTTAAATGAATGATCTAGAATAATATTTTAAATTCTTATTCAGAGATTTTCAAGAAAAGACATCGTATCCACACCATCTGCATAATCCCATAATTGAGGGGATTGAGTTTGTCCAAATTCTACTGAATTGTCAAATACTTCTGAGCTACTGACGATACACTGGATCTGGTTTTCTTTGGTATTTAAAACCTCAATCAATTCTTTAAAAGAAGTGTAGTACTCATAATAAATCATAGAAATAGGAGCATGAAGATTCTTGCTTTCTTGCATTAGAAAGAAACCGCCGTCAGTAAACTTTTGGTTTTGTAAAAAACATACAGCTTTTTGATAAGTTAAATTATTATCATACTTTGAAGAATCTCTCAGATGTTTATATGAATCAACAGCTTGGATTATTTTGTTTAGTTTAAAGTTTTCTGGAAGATATATTTTGGATACATTTCGACACCCTAAACCATAATAGGTGAATAGATCTTTTCCCAGTTTTTCCAATTCTTGACTTGAATCATTTCCTTGTATAACAGCTACTGATGATCTGTTTGATCTCAATAAACGAGGGACTTTTCTGAAGTAGTAATCAAAATGATGAATAGTATTATTTGTCCCTGTTGCGATAACAGCATCAAAATCAGTTAATCTCTTTTCTACAATTTCAAAACATGAATGATTTAGTTTATTTTCAATAAAGGAACAGAAGAAAGGAATCAATATATCATCTTTTGACGATAATTTTATCTTGGGATGATGCCCTGACAGCCATGTACAAATAACGTTGTGAAATCCAACAGCAGGTATATTACCAGGCAATATCAATCCAACCTTTTTAGGTATTATTGGATTTAAATTATAGGCTTCTAACCAATTATATAAGTTTTCTAAAGTTAGCACTTTAGACCATTGCCTAATGGAAAAAATTACATATGTTTCTGAAAACCATTTATTTCTATAGAATACTTCATTTAATAGTTTATTAATATTGAAGTCATTCTCCGATTGTGAATCTAGGAGAGCGTTGAGATATTGTCCCAACCCTACAAGTGTATTTATTTTTTTATCGGTCGAAATATTATGATTTTGATAGCTAAATCCCAAGGTTTAAGTTTAATTTTGCAAACCTACTAGTATAGAATCATAAATGGCAATTATCATCACCGAGGAATGTATTAATTGTGGGGCTTGTGAAGTTGAGTGTCCCAACACAGCAATTTACGAGGGAGCCCAAGATTGGAGATATCGTGATGGCACTTCTCTTAGAGGTGATATACAATTTCCAAATGGTCTTGTGGCTGATGCCGATGCTTTCCAAAAACCAGTTTCTGATGAATACTATTTTATCGTTCCCGATAAATGTACTGAATGCAAAGGATTTCATGAAGAGCCACAATGCGCAGCCGTTTGTCCTGTAGATTGCTGTGTGCCCGATGAGAATAGAGTAGAGAATGAATTGGAATTGTTGGGTAAACAAAAATTCATGCACCCCAAAGGGTAATCAAGTTATTTCTATTCTCATTTTTACCTATTAGATGAAAGTTGGTATTGTAGGTCTTCCCAATGTTGGTAAATCAACACTTTTTAATTGCTTGTCTAATTCAAGAGCGCAAAGCGCAAATTTTCCCTTTTGTACAATTGAACCAAATTTCGGTTTAGTCCATGTTCAGGACAAACGACTGGAAATCATTTCAAAACATATTCAACCCAAGCAAGTAACACCAACATCAATTGAATTGGTGGATATTGCAGGACTGGTAAAAGGAGCTAGTAAAGGTGAAGGATTAGGGAACCAGTTTTTAGCAAATATCCGGCAAACAGATGCCATCGTACATGTTTTACGTTGTTTTGATCAAAAAAATGTGATTCACGTTGATCAGACTATTGATCCCATCAGAGATTATGAAACTATTCAAACGGAGCTTCAACTCAAAGATCTTGAAACTGTTGAGAATCGAATTTCAAAGGTGCATATTGCTTCAAGGGTAGGAAACAAGGAAGCTTTACATGAAGAAAAATTATTGGTCGAGCTAAAACATCACCTAGAAGGAGCTAAAATGTCGAGCAGCTTTCATATTGAACCTATAGACTATGAAAAACACCTAAAACCCCTCCAACTGTTGACTCAAAAACCCCAAATGTATGTCTGCAATGTCAATGAATCCGATGCTGGTCAATCAAATCATTACGTTGAGCAGTTCAAAGAATACTCCAAAGGTTTTAACCCGATAATCCTGATTTTAGCTGCAAGCATAGAAGAGGAAATAAATCAGATTGACGATTATGATGAAAGAAAGTTTTTTTTAGATGAATTATCCTTGATAGAACCTGGTTCTGTTCGCTTAATTAGGTATGCTCATGAATTATTGGGATTGATAACTTTTTTTACAGCAGGGGACAGGGAAGTTCGCGCCTGGTCAATAAAGAATGGAACCACAGCATCACAAGCGGCGGGGAAAATACACTCAGATTTTGAAAAAGGATTTATCCGTGCGGAGGTGATGAGTTTTAATGATTTTGAGCAATACAGGTCTTTACAAAAAGTTCGAGAAGCAGGAAGACTGCGAATAGAGGGTAAAAATTATATCATAGAAAATGGCGACATCGTCCATTTTCGATTTCATGTTTAAACTATTGCGCTAATCGGAAAGTAGATTTCAAGGATAAGGAGAAAACCTCTTAGAGTTTTCTCAACGCTTCCAAACGGACTTGGATTGGAAGAAATACCTCTATGATATCAAATGGAAAGATGGCTTTAACCGAACTTGTGATCTAGACATTCCAATAGTTCTTTACGCAAGTTTGTCAAAATCGACATTCTAGTATTGATAATCAACCACTTATAAATCTATCCACTACAACAAAGCCCTCTTGGTTGAACCGTTTTGATCTGTTCATTGGGGGAAATTATTTGGTCAAGATATCCTTTCTACAAAAGGATAAGGTAGCCTTATTTTGTTTTGATTTTGGGGATATTGATTTTTGTTTGTATAGGCATATAGTAAAATTTTGCGTAGGCTAGGATAATAAAACCCTAAACCTAAAAAAATATATATCCACTACAACGGAGATTTCAAAACAAAATTATATCTAGGATATTTAAATCTCTTTATGAATATAAATGTGACAATTGAAAGAATTGATAGTTGTAAATTAATTCAATAAAATGACTGAAAAAAATTTGCGAAACAAAAAAAATGCCCTTTTGAAAAACTTGCGCTTAGGAAATAATCAACACAGTTTGCCGATAACTGTGTAAATAGAAGTCAAAGAAAACTTTCATTTGAAAACCCAGAAAGGAGAAATTCAGACCATAAGATCTAATTTGAGGTTAGTATGAATAATTCGGGTAAAATCTGACTTCTTGTATCAGAGTTTCAGCATTGATAAAGGGGAAAACAAATCATAGATAAAATTTTAATTTCAAAAATCCAAAAATTTGAGGGTTTTTTAAAAAGGGTTGTTGAGTTATCAATGACAAAGAAATCGTATTGCTCAAAAATAATTACATTTATAATCTATGTAAAAGATCATGTGGGACAAAAACATAGAGAAAATAAAAACTGATTATGTTGCATTAACTAATAGTTATTTGCATTATGAAGAATTTAACCTTTGCACTATTTCTAGCCATAGTGTAGGTATAGAAGGAGGAACTTTAAACCCAGAAGATACTTATTATTTATATAAATGCGGAGAAACCGCTACCCGTCATCAATTGTATAGAAAAAATGAAGCTGACGATCATTTAAATGCTTTAATCTATATGATGAAGTTAGCTGAAAAAAAACATCGATTAACTATTTCGGATTTAAAAGATATTTCTGCTCTTATATTAAAGAAAACTGCTGTTGTTCATCATGGATTAGGGGGAATTTGTAATGAAACCATAGGAGACTTCCGAAAAGGGACCTCATTGGCGGGTCCTGTCGTCTTCATGAATTATCTCAAAGTCCCTATATCAACTTTAAATTTTGTGGAGCAATTGAGGAAAGACATCAATGATGTGAAAAATCCTGAGGATATTTATAAATTATCTTTTAAAGCACATTTTGATTTAGTTAATATACATCCATTTGGCAATGGAAATGGTAGATTAAGTCGTTTAGTGATGAATTATGTTCAAAGATATCATGGTGAACCTTTAAGTCTTATATTTAAAGAAAATAAATCTGATTATCTCATTTCTCTTAATCGTTCCAGAAATAAAAATGACCTATCTTATTTTTATCAATTTATGTTTCACCAAGCACAAAAATATTGGTTAAAGGAGATGGACAGATTAAATCTAGCACAACAAAAAGCAGATCAAATTATAGAAAAACAATATCCGCAACAAGAAAAATCAAAAGATAGTAAGTAGGAAATGATTTAAGTAGATTAAAAATAGACTTCAAATGACTATAGGTTAGATTATCCATAAATGTATTTTTTTGATAAATGTGATTAGGTAACCCACAATGAAAAAATGCAAAAAATCAGGTGATTCTTAATAGAACCGCCTGATTTCTATTTACACAATTATCGGGATATTCCCATCGTAATTTACCTATGTCGAATTCTTCATAATCATATAATGAAGTGGATTCTTAATTTTGACCCTTTAAAATGCCAAAAAACCCCGCGATATATACTGAGAAAGAAATACGATCCCTAGATTGGCATGAACATATACGCACAAGACCCGGAATGTACATCGGTAAACTAGGAAATGGGTCTGCCCAAGATGATGGTATATATATGTTATTGAAAGAAGTATTGGACAATTGCATTGATGAATATGTGATGGGCGCCGGAAAAAGAATTGACATCCTACTAACTAACCAATCAGTTAAAGTTAGAGATTATGGGCGTGGCATACCCCTTGGAAAACTATCAGATGTGGTTTCAAAAATGAATACCGGTGGAAAATACGATACCATCGCCTTTAAAAAATCCGTAGGTCTCAATGGAGTGGGTTTAAAAGCAGTCAATGCCTTATCCACAGATTTTCAAGTAGAATCAATCCGAGATGATTTAAAAAAATCAGTTTGGTTTCAAAAGGGAGAAAAAATTAAAGAATCAAAAACACAAAACACAGATATTCCATGGGGCACTCTAGTCGATTTTACACCCGATAAGAATTTGTTTAAAGGGTATTCTTTTCAGATAGAATTTGTTGAGCAAATGGTGAAAACATACACCTATCTAAATCCTGGATTATCCATTTATATCAACGAAAAAAGATATTTTTCAAACCATGGACTAAAAGACTTGTTGGAAGACCGATATTCTGAAAATCAGTTATTGTATCCCATCATTCACCTCAAAGACAAAGACATTGAAGTAGCTTTGACACATAGCCAATCACACTACAGCGAAGAATACCATTCATTTGTCAACGGTCAAAACACACTACTAGGAGGGACTCATCTATCCGCATTTAAAGAAGGAATGGTCCGAACTATTAGAGAGTTTTATGGCAAATCCTTTGAACCTAGCGATATTAGAAAATCCATCATCGCAGCGGTTAGCGTCAAAGTCATAGAGCCTATTTTCGAGTCTCAAACCAAAACCAAATTAGGTTCAACCGAAATGGGTGGAAATTTACCTTCTGTAAGAGTCTATGTAAATGATTTTCTAAAAAATAAACTCGATAGTTTTTTACATATTAATCCTGAGGTTTCAGAAAAACTAATGGTCAAAATATTGGCCGCAGAAAAAGAAAGAAAAGAACTCAGAGGCATTAGAAAACTCGCTAGGGAACGAGCAAAAAAAGCCAGCGTACACAATAAAAAGCTTCGAGATTGTAGAATACACCTGACTGATTACAAGTCAGATAGAAAAAATGAATCAACTATTTTTATAACAGAAGGAGACTCAGCTAGTGGTTCGCTGACTAAATCTAGAGATGTCAATACCCAAGCAGTATTTAGTTTGAGAGGAAAACCATTGAATTCTTATGGAATGTCAAAGAGAATTGTGTATGAAAATGAAGAATTTAACTTGCTCCAGTCAGCTCTAAACTTAGAAGATGGAATTGAAAAGTTGAGATACAATAAAATAGTCGTAGCAACTGATGCAGATGTAGATGGGATGCACATTAGACTGTTGATATTGACATTCTTCCTTCAGTTCTATCCCGAACTGGTAAGTAGGGGACACTTATTCATACTCCAAACTCCACTATTCAGAGTAAGAAATAAATCCAAAACAATCTACTGCTATAATGAGTCCGAAAAAGTCAAAGCGATTGCTTTATTCAAAGGTTCTCCAGAAATAACTAGATTTAAAGGCCTCGGAGAAATCTCACCTGACGAATTCTCACATTTTATAGGAAAAGATATTAGATTAGATCCCGTTAGATTGGGGAAAGAAACCTCAATAGAAAACCTGCTCAGTTTTTACATGGGGAAAAATTCACCCAAAAGACAGGAATTTATAATTGATAATCTCAAAGTTGAATTAGATTTAGTGGAGTCATAAACTGTACCTTTTCTCTCTTAGGATTTTCTCTTGATTATACCAAATAATTTATAAATCTGAAATAATCACAAATATTTCAATGAAAGCAGATTTGAAGACCAAAGTATCTGGAATGTATCAAGACTGGTTCTTAGACTATGCTTCCTATGTGATTTTAGAAAGGGCAATTCCTAGTTTATCTGATGGTTTAAAACCAGTACAGCGACGAATCCTACATTCCATGAAAGATTTAGATGATGGGAGATACAATAAAGTAGCCAATATTGTTGGTCATACCATGCAATACCATCCTCATGGGGATGTAAGTATTTCTGATGCTCTAGTTCAATTGGGACAAAAAGACTTATTGATTGATACACAAGGAAACTGGGGAAATACGCTCACTGGAGATAACGCTGCAGCAGCAAGGTATATTGAGGCTAGACTCTCAAGATTTGCTTTAGATGTTGTATATAACCCCAAAATAACTAACTGGCAGCTCTCATACGATGGCCGTAAAAAAGAACCGGTTTCTCTACCCGTTAAATTTCCACTATTGCTTGCCCAAGGGGCAGAAGGAATAGCCGTAGGTCTTTCTACCAAAATACTTCCACATAATTTTAATGAGCTCATCAAAGCCAGCATCGCCTATTTAAGGGGGAGGTCTTACGATCTCTATCCAGATTTTTTAACCGGCGGAAGCATAGATATCAGAAATTACAAAGGTGGCATTAGAGGGTCTAAAATTAAAGCACGCGCCAATATTCAAATAAAGGATAAAAGCACCTTAGTAATCAATGAAATACCTTATTCAACCACTACCGGGTCATTGATAGATAGTATCCTTAAAGCCAATGAAAAAGGAAAAATTAAGATAAAAAAAATTGAAGACAATACTTCAGCAGAAGTAGAAATCATTATTCATTTACCTAACCAAGTTTCACCTGATAGAACCATCAGTGCATTATATGCCTTTACCAATTGTGAAGTTTCTATTTCACCATTATCCTGCATAATCATAGATCACAAACCCCATTTTTTACCCATAGGTGATATTTTAAAGTACTCAACTGACCTTACTCTAGAATTGCATAGAAAGGAGTTGCAAGTTAAATTAAGCGAATTTCAAGACCAATTACACTATGCATTACTTGAAAAGATATTCATAGAAAATAAAATATATACCCAAATAGAGAAAGAATCCACCTGGAATGGAATTTTATCTGCAATTCAAAGAGGGCTTAAACCTTTTACTGAAAAATTCATTAGAAAAGTTGTTGAAGACGATCTGGTTCGGCTTACAGAGATTAAGATTAGACGGATTTCAAAATTTGATTCTAATAAATCCAACATTCGAATCGGTCAATTAGAAGAATCAATCAAAGAAGTTAAGCATAATCTTTCTAATCTAACTGATTTTGTCATTGAATACTTCCAAAGATTAAAAAAGACTTATGGAAAAAATCGAAATCGAAGAACTCAAATTGAAGTATTTGACGATGTAGATGCCAAAAAGGTTGTTACCAGACATCTGAAACTTTATGTCAATCGTAAAGAAGGGTTTATTGGCACTGGAATGAAAAAAGATGAATATGTCTGCGAATGTTCTGATATAGATGATGTTATTGTTATTAACCAAAATGGAAAAATGCAGGTGGTCCCAGTGGACAACAAAGTATTTGTTGGGAAAAATATAATATATGCTGGCGTTTTCAAAAAGGTAGATAAACGGACTATTTACAATTTGGTATATAAAGATGGCAAATCAGGAATTTCATTCATCAAGAGATTCTCAATTACATCAGTAATTAGGGGGCGAGAGTATGATGTAACCAAAGGAACTCCAAAATCAAAAATTCATTATCTATCAGTTAATCCAAATGGTGAAGCAGAATTAATTAGCGTTTTACTTCGTAGCACAGCATACACAAAAAATTTACGTTTTGACTATAGCTTTAAAGATGTATTAATTACATCAAGGGGGAGTAGGGGAAAAATACTAACAAAACATTCAGTAAGTAAAATAAATCTAAAATCAAAAGGAAAATCAACTTTAGACTCCAGAAAATTATGGTTTGATAGTATTGTAAATAAATTAAATACTGAAAAAAGAGGAGAATTTCTGGGAGACTTCAGGGGAGAGGATCGCATTCTTTTTCTTTCAAAAGATCTTAATTTGATGGTTAGCTCAGCAGACACAACACTTCATTTTACCCAAAATGACACCCACATCCAAAAATATGACCCCGATATTAAAGTAACTTTGGTCTATTACAACCCTGATAGAAAAGCACACTACATCAAACTATTTTCAATAGATAATCTAAGCAAACCCACTAAAATTATACCAGAAAAATGCAATCTTGATATAATCACATTTTATCAAAACCCAGTGTTGAAAGTATCTTTCAAAAAACAAAGAGGCAAGCCTTTACCACCGAATATAAATGTTGATGTTTCAGCGGAAGTTAAAATAAGAGGAATTAATGCGTTGGGTAAAATTCTATCAAAAAACCGGATCTCTTCCATCAATGTTGAATCCTATACCAAACGAAAAAAAACCCCAAGATAAATCTGATCAAAAATCCCCCACAAAACGCACAAAAACACCCTTTTTACCTTTGATCTCCGGCAATAATCTTCCCGATGATTGAAATAATTTCTTGCCAATAGGTTTTCGATTTGTTCAAAACGTTTTTTGTAAGGTAATTCAACTCTTTTTTTTCCGAGAACCTATTTTAAGATTAATCGCCTCAATGACCAGTGAAAAAACAATTACTGAATAGAGGTAACCTTTTGGCATCGGATTGACATGAGTATCCATTATGATAGTGTTGGAAACATGAGCAGCTTCAGTGACTAGAAGAAAACCAATCAGTATTAGAAAAGAAAGAGCCAATACCTGTAGTGAGGGATGTCTTGATATTATATTGCTAACACTATTTGCAAAAATGAGCATAACTCCAATGGCAATTATGATTGATGCAATAATGATAAAATTTTGTTTTTCAATTCCATTGGTCATGCCTATAGCTGTTAGTATTGAATCAAACGAAAAAACCATATCTATCAGTACTACTTGTACCAAAGCCTTTGAAAAGGCAGACTTAATTGCTGACGATTTGGTTTCATGCTGATGGTTATGACCTTCAACTTTTGAATAGATTTCCTTAGTACCCTTATAGATGAGAAACAAACCACCAAGGAATAGTATTAATGATTTAATCGAAATGTTCGTTGAAAAATAATCTGAATCTACGGCAAAAAATCCTTCCTGCATTTGATTTAGCCATAGAAGCATGAATAGAAACAGTATTCGAGTTACCATAGCAATCAATAACCCTAGTCTCATCAATTTTTTCCCTATTTCTTTTGGAAACTTTTGTGATAGGATAGAAATGAATACTATGTTGTCTATACCCAATACTATCTCTAATAGAGTCAAGATGAGTAAAGCTGTCAGAATTTCAATAATCATATTTTATCTTAGTGTGACAAAATCCGTGTAAATAGGCAAGAGGGAGGGGGCTATATTTCGGTCCAAAGATAGAATAAATAGGATATTCCTTTGTTTCTTTTCACTTGGATTTTTCAGCGATAAATACTTATAAATTCGCACAGGGGATCTGTCCCCGGTACCTCAAGGTTTTCTACTATAAGAGTAGATAAAGCCTTTTTTTATGGTCATGTGCTTGTCATTGGTTTGTACAAAAAGCATATCTCTGTAATGTAAGGGCTCTGCTAAAGAGCAATTCTTACCTTGCGCGTCAGATATTTGACTCTGCAGCATAACCTGCTTCATAGCAGGTTTTTTTATTCGCCTGATACTAAGAGAGAAATGAGGGCTCATATCTATAGTAGATAATTCTGCTTGATTTCTCTTTGAATGGACTATTGACTAATCTTCTTTAGGGGTAACTACGATTTGAAGGCATGACTTTTTTTGATAGCCTGACGGATTCATCAGGATACTTATGAGGAACCCTTAAAAATTACATTAGGCTATATATTGGATTCTATGCTCAAATTTGTCAAGATCAACAATCTAGCTTTGACAATCAACCACTAACTAATATTTCGACTACATAGAAGCCTTCTAACTTGAACCGTTTTGTCGGTTCATCAGAGAAATTATTCTGATAATTTAGTCTGCCAGTTCTGCGGTTTAGGCAGGAGATTTAGTGTTCAAATTTTATTGTATTTGCTCTCTTTTTAAAGTTGCATTGGCTAGTTCAATCTACAATCTTAAAAATAAAATTCATTATTCTTTTTTCGCCGGTTGAAAATACTTAAACGAGTGCTAAGTCAATGAAGATGAGATCTCCTTATAACAAAGTAGTTCTAGGATTTTCTGCATTACAGACATCAACCTCATTTGCATCATCCTTATCTAGGATACTGCTCATTTTTATGATTATTGAATTTAGATCTTTTCTAGTTTGGTTTAATATCTTGTATAACTCTTTTTTATGGGGACTATTTGGACTAATGAGGCCATCTTTTAAATTCATTACTCTATTAATTTCATCTTTTAAAATATCGGCGACTATTTTTAATTCAAAGGCATTTCTAGTTTCGCTTCCAATCTCCCCGAAATCTTTTTTCAACAAATCATCAAAAGGGGTGATTTGTAATTCATCAGGAGCTTTGGAATTCCATTCATCTATCCCATCGGTCTTGGAAGGGGCTATGGGATTTTTCATGCTGTCTGGCTTTTTTAAGATTGAAATATCTATTTCTTATATTTTCTGCTCTTTTGATTTCTTGCCTAGGTATTTTTTGATCCTTTTTGATTAATCCATGCGTAAAGAATTAATTTATTGCCATCTTTAAAAGAAAACAATCTGTATTGTATTCTGTTATATCTAGTTCTAAATTCATATAAGTCAGTTCCTATAATCTTCTTGTATATTTTTGGGTCTTGTACTGGTTGATTTTACTTTTTCTATATTTTCTATTATTTTTCTCTTTGCTTTATTATCTCTTACTTTACTGATGAAAATACTTGCTTCTTTCAGTAACTCAACTTTAAGGTAATACCATAACGAACATTATATTGCTCAATAAGTTTATGTATTTACTCTACTGCTAAACAACTTAGGCATTAAATTTTCTATGAGCAACTTTAATGTGTAAATGGTATAATACACACACAAAGGCATAAAAAAAATTAAAATATCCCTCATTTATAACCTTAACACCTTCAAATCCCATTTGCATGCTTTTCATGTTGTAGTCAGAACTATATATTAGTTTGTTTTATATTCGGTATTCCTATAGAATTCTATCATTTAATTGTTTACATACTCAACTTTAAAAGGGATTTATGTATTTTTTAATACGTTCTCCCTATGTTTTTTTGAGATACAAAAACAATGCAATGTTCATGTATATCAACCGTTAGACTAAAATTTATTTTGTTTAATTAGCGTTGGTTGATCTCATTTTTGCTCTTGATTTTATACACTGTACCCCTCACCACATTTTTATTGTTGCCAACACTTGCATATTCGAAAGTATATTGATTCGTATCTGTGGTTAGAATCTTTATTCTGATAGGTCTTTTGTCTTTGTTGTTCTTCGGATTCAATTTGGTTAATATAAATTCACAATCATTAACCCATCGAATAGAAGATGAATCTATTTTGCCCTGAAAACTTTCGATTTCGTATAGAGTATCTCGGACAAATATTGAGGTTTGCAGTTCATTGTTAATTAGGGCTGTATATGAAAATGTACCCACTCGAAAATCCTTGCAATTCCTTTCTACTGAATAACAGCCACCTAATACAAAAAGAAAGGCAAAAATAAATATAAAACCTCCTTGATTCATAGGAAGCAAAACTAAAAACTATTTGTTTCTCTCTCTAAAAATTTTAAAACTACCATCATCAAAAAAATAGACTATTTCCTTTGGTGTTGAAATAGGGGAGAGGTGGGGTTGTTGCTCTTCTGATAATTGTTGAAAATCAGATTTTTCAGAAGGTTTATTAGTCTTGGTATCACTGTTTATCTTTTGATTTGATTCATTATTATTTGAAACCATTCCTACCTGAGCAATAGGGTATGGATTTTCCGGTTCGTCATTTAATGAATTGTTTAATGATTCGAATTTTCCGATTCCTAAAACCAACCAATCTAATGTTACCGAATCAAAGGAGTCATGAATTCTTAAGAGAAAATCTAGACTTGGTCGATTTCGCTTAGAAAAAACGTGTGATAATACTGAACGTTGCACTCCAATTTTATTTGCGAACTCAGTATATGACAATCCATGAGATTCCATAACCAAACGAATCCGATTCAACAATTCATCTAGCTTAATCATTTCTAAATTTTATCCTTCCAAAAATAACAATTCTATATTACTGATCAAAACTATTGACTTTTGTAAATCAACTTGTAATTGATGTAAAGTATACATTTGTTACTATAGAAAAATTATATTTCACATATCTATCTTTTATAAATTGTTCACATTTCTATATATCTATTGTAAAGCAATCCCTATCATCTCTGCTTGAATGTCATTCTTTTAGATTTGAATGAAGTTATTCTTCTAATTTTCTATCATGTTGGATTTTAAAGTATACCATTTCACATTGGACAACTAAAATACTATTGTAAACATCATCAAATAAGATTCATTAATGTTTACATTTTTATCATATCTTTTGCCGTGTTCTCTACATTGTGTTATAGATCATCCTTTGTTTTTAACCGCATGTTTATAAAACTAAATTCAAGGGTTTACATATATACTGATATTTGTTTTGTTTATTTCACATATGTATAATGATTTTATGTTGGTAAGGTGTTTATTATATGGCTTTGATTTTATTGATGTTGATAACTGAGAATATATTTCTGAAGGGTATTAGCATATAATGAGTGGCTGAATTAGTTTTGTGCGGTATGAGCACGTATTTCCCTCCTTCTTTGGTTGATTCGTTTATAGATGAGTTAAAACCTTACCCTATCTTTAAGATAACACAAGTTGGAGCTTCTTGTAATGAATTACCTATAAACCTGATTCAATTTGGCAAGGGCGAATATAGAGTACTAATATGGTCTCAAATGCACGGAAATGAACCAACAACAACCTGGGCTTTAAAGTTTCTTCTTGAGTGGGTATTGAAAATGATTTCATCTAAGAGATCTAATAATATGAACTTTGAATATATGCTTGAACATATTCAGGTTTCAATTATTATGCAACTAAATCCAGACGGAGCATTATTGCATAAAAGGGAAAATTCTTCTGGGGTTGATCTGAACAGGGACGCACAAAATTTGACTCAACCAGAAAGCGTAGTTCTGAGTAAATTACATGAGGATATTCAACCTCACCTTTGCCTAAATCTTCACGATCAGAGACCAATTTATGCTGCTGGATTGGGTGGAGAACCCACAGCAATTGCTTTTTTGGCACCTTCTGCTGGAGAAAACCAAAAAAGTATAAATTCTGCTAGGGTAAAGGCTATGCACTATATATTATTAATGATCAATAATGCATTGGATAGTTTCTCTAATCAAATAGCATTATATAGTGATAGTTTTAATCCCCATTGTGTTGGAGATAAATTTATCACTCTAAATACCCCTACTATATTGGTTGAAGCCGGCTTTATTCCTGGAGACTATTCCAGAAAAAAAGTAGCAAATCTAGTATATAGTTCACTGAAATATTTCCTACTTGAAGTAACTAAATCTACATTTTTTATTCGGAGTAAAGTGTTAGTCAGCTACCTTGAATTACCGAAAAATTCAATAGAGTTTTCTGATATCCTTTTACAAAATGTTTGGATTCAGTCAAACGGTAAAGTAGAATACCATAAAAAGTTATTTGTCGATTTAAAAGAGAAATTATTAGACGATAAAATCAAATACGTTCCTATTATTTCAAAACAATATCATCATGCTCAGGTTAAAGCTCATTTTGAATTGAATTGTTCGGACCAGAAAAAATTCAAAACCATAGAAGTGGATAATCATACTGAAATTCAAAATGAGTATCTCAACCAAATTATTGAGTCGTATTTGACAGTTTAGAGATTGAAATAAAATCTTTACACATTCATCTTTATGTATCGGAAGTTCTCTAATAACAATTATTCCATAATTTACTTAAGAATAAATGTTGTTTTCAGATGTTACATTCTGATGATGTCTTTTCTCAAATCAGACTTTTATTAATTCTAGAATCAACCCATTAATGCAAATTATTTTAACGCTTTGTGTACTCATAGCTTTGCTCGAAATTGATTTTTTAGTCTTTTAGTATTAAAATTATGGGTTATATGTACCTAAATTTTATAATTCAACTCAATAACAAAGCAGGAAAAACTCTATATGCTATAAGAACTTGAAACTGCAGGTTCTCAACTACACATTTTATGTTGGTTAATAATACACATTCAAATTAGTAGGTTTCAAATTTGTACCTTTGAACTTATGAAAATGGAAAAAATTGATCACATTGATTATCAGATTCTAGAACTTCTAGTTCAAAACACACGGATACCATTCACTCAAGTTGCGAAAAAATTGAATGTGTCAAACGGAACCGTTCATGTACGTGTTAAAAAGTTACTAGATTCGGGCGTTATCTTGGGAACAAACCTCAATTTAGATTACGTGAAACTTGGATTTCCAGTAATGTCATATGTGGGTGTTTATTTGAGTCGAACCAACAGAAACGTTATCAATGGTGTATTGAAAAAACTAAAGGAAATACCATTTATTACAACCATCTCACATGTCGATTCTGGAAGTCAAAATATCTTTTGTAAAGTTCGCACCAGAGACAACCTCCATCTCAAGGAAATCATTTTTAACATCAACGAAATCAAGGGAGTCCGAAGGACCGAATCATTTATTTCAATGGAAGAAGTAATCAATGATAAATCTCGTCTATTGGATTATATGTTTAAATCCATATCCCACTCATGATAGAAATTCAGAATCAAGACGATGAATCCAAAATTGAACGGTTTAAGGATTATGTCCTTTCAAAGTACCGCATCTTCAATAGCCTGTTTCTGACACTACCATTTGATCAAATTCAGAATACTTCGATTATGCTACCCCTTTTTTCTGATGCTTGTAAATCAGGATATAAAAAGGGACTGAATCCAAAACAGATTGTAGAAGAATTTTCTGAAAAATTTCTGTCCAAGTATTCAGAAAAGCAAAAACTAGATTTTCTTTTTCGATTGATACAATACATCGAACGTCAAATAGTTCTGTTTGATGCTATAGAAGATGCTGCATTTTATAAAATAAATAATAGATATGGCCGGGGATCACTAAGGAATTTGAAAGAAGAAGTATTTGAAGTAGATAAGTATAAACAAGTTCAAAACTTTTTAAAGTCCTACAACATTCGGATAGTTCTAACCGCACATCCCACGCAGTTTTATCCAGATACCGTACTAATTCTAATCAATGATCTGAGTGATGCGATTAAACAAGGTGATTTCCTAAAAAGCCAAGAGTTGTTGATACAACTTGGCATGACTCCATTTTTCAAAAAGAAAAAGCCCACACCTTACGATGAAGCTGTTAGCCTCTTATGGTATTTAGAGAATATTTTTTATCACACAGCAAGTGCTATATGTAACTACATTTCAGTTCATTTATTTGACAACAAAATAGTTGAAAATCCTATCTTTGATTTTGGTTTTTGGCCCGGAGGCGATCGAGATGGCAATCCATATGTGACACCCGAAATTACTTTAAAGACAGCCAAAAGATTGAATTTCACAATTTTACGCTGTTACTATAAAGATATAATTGAACTAAAAAAAAGAATCACATTCCCAGGTGTTGATAAAAAAGTGCTCGAATTAGAAAATAGGCTTTATCATCAACTATATAATCCGAATTCTGAAGTGCATTTTTCTGCCCCTTTCGTCATAGAAAGCTTGAAAAGTATTCTTGACGATTTAGAAAAAAAACACAATGGGTTGTTTGTCTATAAAGTCATTGATTTGATTCACAAGGTCAAATTATTTGGCACCCATTTTGCCACTTTAGATTTTAGACAAGACTCCCGCATCCACAATAAAGTGTTTTTGGACATTTTGAATCACCCAGATATTCATCAATATGTCGAAGGACTGAAAAAAGGATACAAAAAACTTTCGACTGAAAGCCGGCTAAAAGTCTTGTCAAATCTTCATGGTGATGTTCCCCCATCTCTATTTGATGATGAAATTACCCGACATACTTTGGAAAGTATTCGTCTGATGAAAAAAATTCAATTGTCCAACGGTGAAAGATCATGCAACAGATACATAGTTAGCAATACCCGTTCAATTGAAGACATACTTCAGTTATTTGCTTTTTACCGTCTTTCAGGATGGAAGAAATTAACTGTCGACTTTATTCCTTTATTTGAAACCATTAGTGATTTAAAGACATCCTCATCTGTAATGAAGGGATTGTACTCAAACCCTAATTACCGAAAACACTTAGCCAGTCGTAAGAATCATCAGACCATTATGCTCGGATTTTCAGATGGCACCAAAGATGGTGGATATTTAATGGCCAATTGGAGTATTTATTTAGCCAAACAAGAACTCAGTCAGTTGTCTGATAAACTTGGTATTAGAGTTACTTTTTTTGATGGTAGGGGAGGACCTCCAGCAAGAGGAGGAGGCAACACGCATCAATTTTACGCCTCAAGAGGTAATACCATCATATCTGATGATATTCAGGTAACCATTCAAGGGCAAACTATCAGTACCACCTTCGGTAGTAAAGATTCCTCAAGATTCAATTTTGAGCAACTCCTTAGTGCAGGTATTAGGTCTAGACTAATTTTAGATGAGGAAAATACTCTTTCAAAATCCAATATAAAAACACTGAAGTATTTGGCCGAAAAGAGTTATCAAGTTTATTCTACTTTCAAACAACACCCAAAATTTATTCCCTACCTCCTGAAAATGTCCACATTGCCCTATTATACGCGAACAAATATCGGAAGCAGGCCGGCAAAGAGAGGGAAATCTCAAAACTTTGTCTTTGAAGACCTTAGAGCCATACCTTTTGTCGGTGGCTGGAGTTTACTAAAACAAAATGTACCTGGATTCTATGGAGTGGGATCTGCGATCAATGAATTTAAACGAGAAGGACAAATCAATCAAGTGAAAAAATTATTTGTGGAATCTAGGTTTTTCAGGACCTTGGTGTTCAACAGTATGATGAGTTTGACGAAATCCTTTTTTGATTTGACCTCATACATGAAAGAAGATCCCGAATTTGGGGAATTTTGGCTGTTGATTTACAATGAATACAAATTGACAAAAACAATGCTTCTGGAAATCAGTGGTTTCAAAACGCTTATGGAATACGAGCCAACTGGCAAAGAGTCAATAAAAGTGCGAGAAGAAATTGCTTTACCCCTTTTGACAATCCAGCAATTTGCTCTACAAAAAGTAAATCAGTTACAGAAAGAAGAGAATAAAAATGATAAAGAATTAGAATCCCTAGAAAAATTAGTTATCAGGTCTCTTTTTGGTAATATCAATGCTAGTCGGAATTCAGCATAGAATTGTAGTATTGAAAAGATTCATCAATCAGTTGCATATCTTCGATCGGCACATCAATTTTAGCCTTTCCAATCGACTGTAGTAAAACAAACTGAAGTTTTCCCTTATCTACTTTTTTATCATATTTCAGAAGATTGATGATTTCCTTTTTTTGATGATTCGTTATTGATGGCAAAGTATAAAATCTAAGTATTGTCTCAGTTATTTCACTCAAAGAAGAACTGGAAAATTTCAATAATCTATAAGAGAGATAAGCCTCAAGAATCATACCAATTACAATAGCTTCGCCATGAAGCAATCTTTTACTTTCCTCTAGAGTCAAAAAATACGATTCAATCGCATGTCCTAGGGTATGACCAAAATTTAGGATTTTTCTATAGCTAGTTTCATATTTATCGGCTGATACTACATGCATTTTTATCCTTACAGATTCATCAATTTTTTTGGATAAAAATTTCAAATCACTTAAATCTCCGTCTTTCAATTGTTCCCAATATCCTCTGTCTAATATCAATCCTGCTTTAAACATTTCTGCATACCCGCTATCAAGTTCTCTTGAATCCATAGAGACCAAAAAACTTGAATCAATAACCACCATTTTGGGTTCTGAAATAGTACCTATTTGGTTTTTCAATAGCTCAAAATTGATGCCTGTTTTACCACCAACCGAAGCATCTACCATTGCCAGAAGAGAAGTTGGGATATTATAGAATGGAATTCCTCTTTTATAAACTGAAGCGATAAATCCGCCCAGGTCGGTGATCATCCCTCCACCCAAATTAATCAAGCAACTTTTACGATCAGCAGAACGATTAGATAGTTCGTTCCAAATCCTCTTGCAACTTGAAATCGATTTGTTCTTTTCTCCAGCTTCAACTTCCAAGACTAAAAGGTCAGATAATTGGGGTGCCTTTCGGAAAAACAAATCAAGACAATGAACTTTTGTGTTGCTGTCCACTAAAATAAATCCGCTAGAGTATTGATTGATATCTTTAACCAAAATATCAAATCCCTTTTGACCAATATGAATGTTCCATTTAGTTAAAGAATCTGCCATAAACAGTTGTAATTGGGGCAAAGATAACCCACAACAACTCCAGAATTTGTCTTTTGATGCCAAAGAATTTTCAAGGGCAATCGAATTATATTTGATTGAAAGAATTTTGATAAATGGGACTGTTCGACAAGACAGATAAAACTTTTAGAGGCAAATCTAATTGGCAATTGCGAAAAGAAATTTGGATATTGAGATTAATATTCAATAGACTAATTCTCAACCTCAATGTAAGAATCATTAATAGAATTTTAAGTACTCGAATTCCAATAAAGTGGATAGTATGGCCAGTTATTTATAAAAAATTTTGTTCTGGAGAAACAATTCAGTCATCAATAAAAGTAGTTCAGGAAAACTGGAAATTAGGTGTTTACTCTTATATCGGCTATGCAGTTGAGGCCAACGGAGATCCGAATCAATTTGACACTAATTTCAAACAAATTATCAATGAAATCAAATACTCAAAAGCCTTTGAACCTCTGAGGTTTGCTGTGTTTAAACCCACCTCATTGGGGCAATGTGATTTATTTGAGATCATTCAAAAAAAGGACAATCTCAGCAATGTCCAAAAGGGGCATTGGGAAAAGATAATCAACCGTTTTGATCAGTTAGCACTTGAAAGTGCCAAGTACAGAATTAATTTACTAATAGATGCCGAGGAGAGCTGGATTCAGAATGCTATTGATGATTTGAGTATTGCTCAAATTAAACGATACAATAATAATCAAGCCATAATCTATACTACTGTCCAGATGTATAGAAAAGATGGAATGGAAAAATTGAAAAAACTCAAAGGACTTGCTCAGACTGAAAAAGTAGTTGTGGGAGTCAAGTTGGTTCGTGGTGCATATCTCGAAAAAGAGAACAAAAGAGCACTTTCAAAGGGATATGAAAGTCCTATTTGTAATTCAAAAAAAGATACCGATAAAAATTTCCTAGAAGGAGTTGAATATATTTTGAAACATTTAGATTATTTCAGTTTGTTCCTCGGCACGCACAGTGAATCATCGATCCTATATTGTATAGACTTGATGTCAAAGATGAGATTGAAGAAAAACCACGAGAGAATATGGTTTTCTCAGTTGTTTGGTATGGGGGATCATATTACCTACAATATGGCTCTAAATGGATATAATACCGTAAAGTACATTCCTTATGGTCCCCTGAGGGACATTATTCCCTATTTACTCCGAAGAGCTCAAGAGAATTCATCGGTTATTGGACATGCCTCAAGAGAGATTGAATTAATAAAACAAGAGCTCAGAAATAGAAAAAGCAAAATCAGTAGATTATCAATTTAAACTAATTGATTAGTGCTTAGTCTAATCTAAAAATCTGCAACCCATTGCTTTCTGTAAGATGAATATAACTAGGGCAGTTTTCAATTTCTATAAATGCTTCTGATTTGTATTTTATATGGTATAGATTACATGAATCCCTATTAGTTATGCTTTTAGAAAAAACCACTTTACCATGTTCAATCAAGAAACGAACTATACTATCATTAGTGAATTTTTCTTTTGAAACACTTTGACGTATTTCATTTTTTGACAATAAGCTTCTTTTGACTCTAGCTTGTGGTGTATAATTAAATTGAGCATCTTTCTTGTCCCAGATAAATAATAAAACTATCAGTCCTATAAAAAAACCAAAGCCATACAGTATTAATCGATTTGAGGTGGTCATGATTGTTTATCTTTATTTCAATTGCTTAATTCTTCTTGTATTACAGTTAATATATTCTATTTGGTAGTGATGGTTGTTTTTTTGGGTGAGTATTGAGTCAATGACATCTCCCCACTCAATAAAATTTAAAAAAGCATTTTCGACCAATTCAACAATACCTAAATCAAGTGCTTCTTGAGGGTGTTTTATCCGATAAAAGTCCATATGATAAATCGATCCTTTAGGATGATCGTAACAATTAATTATCGAAAATGTTGGGCTATTAACAATACTCTTTACTCCCAATTGTTGACATACAGCCTTGATAAGTGTTGTTTTTCCAGCACCCAATTGCCCATCGAACCTGATGGTATTGTATTGAAACTTTTGAACTAACTCATGTGCTATCTTTTCTATTGTGCTTAACTGAAATGATTTATTCACAATAGCGAAAATAAAATATTGTGGTTAGAGTCTGGGACGGTCAATTAACTTTGTAGTCGACAATAAAATGGATTTATATGTTGATTAATGATCCGATTTATGGTTTTGTTTCCGTATCAGATCCATTGATTAAGAAAGTCATTGACCATCCTTATTTTCAAAGGCTTAGAAGAATTAAGCAAATGGGGCTGGCTGATCTTGTTTTTCCGGGAGCCACACATTCAAGATTTCTACACGCTTTGGGGTCTATGCACTTGGCTCAGAAACTTATTGAAACACTTCAAAGGAAGAAAGTTGAAATCTCAAGTGAAGAAAAACGGGGGTTGCTTCTCGCAGCTCTATTACATGATATTGGTCATGGACCTTTTTCACATAGTAGCGAATTTATGTTTTTCAAAAAAATTCCCCATGAAAAATTGACTCTTAAAATTGTTGAGATTCTAAACATAGAGTTTAAGGGTAAACTCAGCATTACTCTGGATATTTTAAAGGGAGAGTATCACAAGAGGTTTCTTTCACAAATAGTTGCAGAACAGATTGATATAGATCGACTTGATTATTTAAATCGAGATAGCTATTACACTGGAATATCTCAAGGAAATATAGATGTAAATCGTATTATTGAAATGACTGGCGTTCATGATGGTCAGCTAGTATATGACTTAAAAAGTCTTCATACTTTAGAAAAGTTTTTGCTTGATCGTAGATTTATGATACTCCA
The DNA here is from genome assembly GCA_002238525.1 of Flavobacteriaceae bacterium bin25. Taxonomy (GTDB): domain Bacteria; phylum Bacteroidota; class Bacteroidia; order Flavobacteriales; family Flavobacteriaceae; genus Bin25. The sequence continues at coordinate 14,649 of MPMN01000011.1, read as the reverse complement.
AGTATATAGACACAAAACCAATTTACTTGCAGAGACATTACTGAACAAAGTTTGGGATAGATCTCAAGATTTAGTTTCTGTTAGGAATAAATACAAACAGGAACACTTTTTATATAATTTGACCCATAAATCTGAATTACTAGATATATCCGAAGAACAACTAATTGAATATCTGAAGCTTGATGATTCAGATTTGTTTCAGTTATTAAAAGCTTGGAGTAATGATGAAGACAAAACTCTCAGTACCTTGTCTTCGAATTTATTAAATCGAAAGTTGCCCAAAATTAAATTCACAAAAACAGAGCCAACAGATGATGAAATTAACGAGCTAATAAAAAGACTCCCTACTTGTCAACAAGGTGAACGCATATCATCTTATTTTGTCTTCAAGGGGAAAATTAAAACCCGGGCATATAAGTCTGATAATGATAGCGTTATGGTAAAAAATGAATTTGGCAAAATAGAACCCTTGCAAAAACATGCTGCATTTATTAAACATGAGATTTTTTCTAAGGATCAATACAAGTACTTTATATGTCATCCAAAATAATATCAAGTTTAATCCTCCTCCATCAAGTTTTGCGAATTATAATTTCTAACTCTCATGATAAGCTGATTTTGGGTTATATCAGAATGATAATTAGTTAAATAATAAAGTAAAGAATTGATCTTAGTTTATTAGAATTTCGAAGAGTTTTCGATTTAAATATAAAATTTCACGTCCTATCTTATGTGAAATGAGTATGTTGATGTTTTCCAACTGTTTCAGATAGGTTGAGGCTGAGTGTCTCTTAGCGATCCCTCGGTCTAGTATAAATTTTACTTTGCAATATGGTTGCTCAAAGAGGAGATCAACAAATTCATTTGAACCAACTGTTTTAGGTAGATTATTTTTTTTGATTTGAGCAGTAGTCAGGGTAATCAGATTTCTTATTTGATCTATTTTTCTGATTGTATTGAATGCAGTTTGTTCAATACCTCTCAGAATGAACAATATCCAATTTTCCCATTCATTATTTTCAGTTACTGCATGTATGTATCTGTAGTATTCACTTTTATTTTCAAGAATATATTTGCTCAAATACAGTATAGGTGATTTGAGCAAGCCCATTTCAACGAGATAAAGAATATTTATTATTCTGCCAGTACGACCATTACCATCCATAAATGGATGAATGGCTTCAAATTGGTAATGCATTACTGCTAATCGGATCAATACATCAACTGAGCTCTTGTTATGGATATATGTTTCGAGATTTTGAAGTAGATTTCGTATTAGTTGATCTCCTTGAGGGGGAGTATAAATCGTGTTATGGTTACTTACAATTTTAGTTCCAGGAAAGTTCCTTATTCCAAAATTATTCTCTTTAATTGTTTGAACTATTGATATAAATGTGTTTGTAGATAGTGGCCTTTTAGATAAGTTTTTGTACCCGTTCCAAAGTGCCTTTCTATATCTGAGTACCTCTTTAGTATTCGGATCTAATTTATTTTGATCAGTTGAAAATGCCTGATATAAATTATCATGAGTGGTGAAAATATGTTCAATTTGAGAACTGTCCTTAGCTTCTTGCAGTGTGATAGCATTGAGCAAGATTGTTTGATTGGGAATTTCGTTGGCTTTGACATTGAGTTCTGCTAAGGCTCTAGAGGCTGTGATGACAGCTCTCAACACTTTTTTAGTCTCTAATTCGACACTAGGGGGTAACAAAGGAAGATTGTTATAGGGAACAAGTGGGTTAAACATAGAAGAGAATTATTCGGTTGTAAAATTATGTTGAAAACTTATTTAATACTGAGAATATGTAGAAATTTGCAAACGTATTCGATACATTTATATTATATGTAGAATAAACATGAATATATCTACGTATTGATGATATTTTAAATACATCTACATATTTTACTGATGCGTAGAAAATATGAAAGAAAGTGTACATTTATTGATAATAGGTTGATTGCATCTACATATTTTACTGATATGTAGAAAATATGAAAGAAATTCTACATTTATTGATGATAGGTTGATCGCATCTACATATTTTACCGATGTGTAGAAAATATGAAAGAAATTCTACATTTATTGATAATGGGTTGATTGCATCTACATATTTTACTGATATGTAGAAAAAATGAAAGAAATCCTACATTTATTGATAATAGGTTGATTACATCTACATACTTTACTGATGTGTAGAAAAAATGAAAGAAATTCTACATTTATTGATAATGGGTTGATTGCATCTACATATTTTATCGATTGTAGATATTTAGGATGGATATCTATAAAATTGCTCATGTTTAGATTTAGAATGCTTGAATCAATTTATTGTTGTTTACTTATCCTCGGATATTTTATCATTGACAACATAATTGCAAGTATCTAATCTCTTGAATATTTTGTATCTATTTCTGGCGATAAAATTGTAGATCACATCATTTAATTTTTCTGGAAAAACTTGGAACAACAGCAAAATTTTAGAAGTATTACCGATGTGTTTTAGGATTTTAAATACAGCATTTGAAGCAACCCAATAGGTTGATTTTTGATCCCAAACAATAATAGCATCTTTATTTAGTTTCTTATGATTTTTGAAAAAACATTTAGATTGATCGCTTGAAATAGGATGTAAATCAAAAACTGAATGCTTATCTCTCTTTTGAATAAATCTCGTCCACCAATTACAAATTTTACAATGTCCATCGTAAAAGATGATATATTTTTTGGATAGGTTTTTATTTATTTCCATTGGCGAGTTCCAATCTTATGATATCTACCTGAGTGATAAATTGACCATAATTTACAAAAGCTTTATCCTTTACAATTTTTTCTACTGTGCCAGTTGATTCTCCATCAAAAATTCGGACTACATCACCAACTTTAATTGACACCATTGATTTTGTCGGTTGGGTTTGGGTTTTCTTTTTAGATTTCTTTACTGCGCGCTTTTTTAGATCATCCTTTAAAAGCAATTCAATTATTTTTTTGTTTTGAACCTTGGAATTACCAGAAACTCTTTTAGCTTTTTTGGCTACTTCTGTATCAAGAAGATGCAACAGATCCGTTAGAATTAATTTTTTATTTTTTTGTTTCTCATAGCGGTGAATAACTTTGTTGAACTTTTCACCCAGATTAACAAATTTTAGTTTCTCCTGATATAGGATTTCAAAAGCTTTGAGTTTTTTTGAAAGTTTCTGATTCAATTCTTCCAAATTTTTGGATTCCTTTAGGGATAAAATTTCTTTTTTCTCAAGTGCTTGTTTGGTCTTCATCACCTGTGTTTTTTCTTTCTGTAGTTTGGCAATACTAGAATCAAAAGCAAGTTTATCTTTGGAAATCTTTTTTTTGGCTTTATTTATAATCGTGTAAGGGATACCAATTTTTTCTGCCACTTCGAATGTGAAAGAACTCCCAGCATCACCTATTTCGAGTTTGAATAAAGGACTAAGGGATCTGGTATTAAAAAGCATATTGGCATTAACCATATGGTCCAACTTATGAGCCATCAATTTAAGATTGGTATAATGAGTAGTGATTATACCATAAGAGTTGCTCAGGTATATTTTTTCTAGAATAGCCTCTGCCAATGCTCCACCTAAATCAGGGTCGGAACCAGTACCAAACTCATCGATCAAAAATAGGGTCTGATCATCGGCTTTTTTTAATAAAGTCCTCATATTTTTCAATCGATAGGAATATGTGCTCAAATGATTTTCTATAGACTGATTATCACCTATATCTGTTATGATTTGATTAAAATTCCCACACAAGCTATTTCTATCTACTGGAACTAATAGACCGCTTTGAATCATAATCTGAAGAAGTCCAACAGTTTTAAGAGTAATGCTTTTACCTCCAGCATTGGGTCCTGATATGACTATAATGCGACTTCTATCGTTTACATTTATGTTTTGTGCGACCGTTGTTAGATGCTGTTTTCGGTTTGATATTAGAAGCAATGGATGATAAGCATTGTATAGTTCGAAAACAGGTTTAGGACTAATTTGTGGAAGAACACCAGAAATATCATCGGCATATTTACTACAAGCAACCAACAAATCAATTTTAATCAAATAGGAATGTTGGGCTGAAAAAAGGGAACAATATGGACGAATAGTGTTTGTGAGGTCAGCTAGTATCTGGGTTTCTTCTTGTTTTTCCTCAAACTTTAAGTTTTGATATTCTAACTGCAGGTTCGCATTTTCAATAGGTTCTACATAAACAATTCTGCCGTTTCTCGAACTGCCAAGTGTAGCACCTAAGATTTTTTTTCTGAACTGTGCTTTAACTGCTAGAACTCTTTTGTCTCCGTGTACGGTCTCTTTAATCTCATCAAGGTATCCTTTGTTTAACGCATTATTCAAAGATTCCTGAAAGCTCCTATTCATTTGAATTTTCAGATGAGTCAATTTTTTTCGTAATTGGGATAGGGTAGAAGATGCATTGTCTCTGATTTTGTAGAATGGATCAATTTGCTTGAAGATTATTGAACTGACTTCTTCTTTGATTTTTATGTGGGAACCCAATTGGTTCAAATATGGGAACAAGACATTGTTTTTCTTAATGTAGCGTAATAAATTGTTCGCAGTATTGTTATTGAAGACGATAGAATTAAATTGTTGGGGTGTTAATACTGAATTTTCGATTCTTAGTAGTGTAATTACATCCTTTAGATTCTTAGACTTGTAGGGAGGAATCTCATTTTTATTCTGAGTACCCAGCAAAATTTCTGACACCATCCTAAGTTGTGTGTTTCTATCCTTTATTGATTCGATCGGTCTAATATTCAAAACAGCCTGTTTGCCTAAGAAGGTTTGGGCGTGTTCTGCTATCTGTCCTAGCACTTGGGGAAATTCAACATCTTCAAGAGTTTTTTCGGGGATATAGCCCATGGTTTAATTAATTTTAACAAAAATAGATATTTGTGAAGGTGCGTATTTCGGGTGGATGGTATAGTCATTTAAGCCCTCTTTTTAATGATCCCAGGTTTTCTTCTCTTGTCGATTTTGTTCGAACAGAGTATTCAAGCCATAGATGTTTCCCAAAGGGTAAAGACATTTTCCGAGCATTTGATATCACTCCTTTTGATCAGCTGAAAGTGATCATTCTGGGTCAAGACCCTTATCACAATTTTGGTCAAGCTCATGGTCTATGTTTTTCTGTTCCGGATAGGGTAGCACATCCCCCGTCTCTGGTGAACATTTTTAGTGAATTGAAATCAGACTTAGGCATCCCACACCCTGTCTCTGGGGACTTAAGTAGGTGGGCTAGACAAGGTATATTGCTTTTAAATACAACGCTAACTGTTCGTGCTCATCAACCAAGAAGTCATCAGGGCAAAGGGTGGGAATGGTTTTCAGACAGTGTAATTGAGTTATTGTCAAAGAAAAAAAAAGGCCTGGTATTTATCTTGTGGGGAGCTTATGCTAAAGCCAAGAGAGTGCTTATTGATGATGAATCTCACTTGATACTCCTCAGTGGTCATCCTTCACCCCTAAGTGCCAACAGAGGATATTGGTTTGGGAATAGACATTTCAGTTTAACAAATCAATATCTCAAATCACATGGGTTAGAACCTATCCTATGGTAGTATAAAATTTACTACCTAACTAATATGGGTATACTGAGTAAACATCTACGCTAAGTTCAATCGTACCATATGTGGAACGAATTTATTGTAGAATCCTACACATCCCGGCTGTCCGGGTGAGAGTATCTGAAAGATAAATTTTCAATGCGAATGTTCGTGGGGATATTATGCTTTGGTAAAAACTTTCTCAGTTCTCCTTTAATCTTTTTTACTTTCATCTCCTTACGTTTATAATGATAACGAGACATATAGTCTATTTAAATGAAATATACTATATTTGATGCGGGAAAAGTACAGTGATGTCTATTTCTGTTCCATTACGGAAGTTTGTCATTTAGGTAAAACCCCCATATTTTTACCTCAAAGTTGTTTTTGGTCCTTTTGTTGAAAAAAAATTTTACATTTTTGAGCGGTACAAGTGAAGATATATGAGTATTAATACAATTAAATCATTTTGATGCTTATCAATCAATTTGCCAAATCCATGTTCTCCCAAAAGCTTTTTAATATGGTACACCCTGATATGCTCGCAATGATTTGTAGGATCTCAGCAATATTTTTTGTAGCGTATTGATCATTTCTCTTTTAATCTGCAATCTTTTTAGTTACCAAACCGTATTATCCTACTCCGTATAAAATAACATCAAATGAAAACACACAAACACTTCTTAATAATAGTTATTTCTTTACTTCCTCTAATTGGTTTAGTCAGTTGTAAAAACCAAGATGCTGAAATAGAACAACTACAGCAACAGGTAACAAGCTTGCAAAAACAATTAAAGGAAGAACAAGATGCTAAACTTTCAGCTCAGTCAAAAGTTACCGATTTAGAAAATCAGGTAAAAAGTTTAAGTCAACCGGTTGAAAATTTAGAAGATCAGGAGGAAGAGGATTTAGAAATTGATCTAGAAGATCCCCAATATGAGATTAGTGATTTTGTCTGGAAGGCTATGAACTTTTGGTATTTCTGGCAGGAAGAAGTTCCACTTTTAGCAGATTCTCAGGAAACTGATTTAACTCAGTATAAAAATCTGATTAGAGACAATATGGACCCAGAATCTTTTTTTCAAAAACTAACGCATTCTAAAGACCGTTTTAGTTGGTTTATCCAAGATTATGAAGGCCAAGAGAAAAGCTTTCAGGGTGTTTCTCAAGATCATGGGATGCAATTTAGGTTGGGTCGTTATAACTCAAATGATTTATTTGGATTTGTACAGGTTGTGCATCGGGATTCAAATGCTGAGCAGCAAGGTGTTAAAAGAGGTATGTATTTCACCCAAATAAATGGAATTTCCTTAAACACTGGAAATTACCAATCCTTAATCGCTTCCACTAATTTCACAATCAACATAGCTGCGCCTCAGTTTCAAGGAGACGATTTTAATGGTTTTGAGTTAACTGGCCAAAATATTGATCTAACCCAAGTAGAAAATTTTGCTCGAAATCCCATAGTCGTTAGCAAAGTTCTTGAAATAGGACAACACAAAGTTGGATATATTTTCTACAACCAGTTTGTACGTAATCTAGAAAGACATCGTGAACTAAATGATGTGTTTGCCCAATTTAATTCGGCAGCTATAACTGATCTTGTCGTTGATTTAAGGTATAATCGCGGTGGAAGTAGCTCTACTTCAAATCTATTGGCAGCAGCTATTTCGGGACGTGGCGAATCTGATATTGTCAGTATAGAAGTATGGAATTCAAAGGTCACAAATGCATTTGACTTAAAACCAGAAAATTTTCCTGGAAATATTGGGGATGGAATTACTCCAATAAATAAATTAAAGTTAAGTCGGGTTTATTTTATTACAAGTGAGAGTACTGCATCTGCAAGTGAAGGATTAATAAATAACTTGAAACCGTATATGGATGTGTTTGTTGTCGGAGAGAAAACTGTAGGGAAAAATGAAGGGTCTTTAACCTTATATGATATAAATGATACAGAACCTCGTAACTACTTTTATAGAGATGAAGATAATGCATCAAAACTTAACACTAGGCACAAATATGCGCTTCAACCTCTTTGTGTAAAATCTGGGAATAGTGCTGGTTTTTATGAGTTTGAAGATGGTTTACCACCCGACGTGCAAATTGAGGAATCAGTCCTTCAATTAGGTCAATTGGGAGATAAGAACGAAAGACTTCTTGCAAAAACATTAGAATTGATTGTTCCGGCTTCAACCGAACAGAGAAGTTATCTACCAATTAAATACCAAGTGGAATTTGAATTAATAGAAAGACCAGAAGATCAAATTGGAATTTGGAATTTCGACCATATAATTCAAAGAATTCAGCAGTAAAAATTTATAAATTTCTTGATCAATCATCAATAATTAGGGAGCATATTTCCAGGTAGGTTGTTGATCACTATACTTGTATTGGGTTTATCTCCGTTAAGGATTTCTCATTGAGCTTATTATTTTATTTTTTGATTTGGTAATGTTACACTTTTGGATTAACTAGTGTAATGAGTCTTCAGTTTGTTGACTAAATAATTCAGATAATTCTTGATTTGTAAGGACTAGAAAAAAGAAATATTTAATGCGGAATTGATGCTGATACATTTTACTTTTGCTGTATGACCTTGCTGAAACATAATCCTCGTAAATTTTCGGATGTAAAACTTTTTGGATAGTAGAAAAAAAACAAAATCTTCTACTTACTAAAACTGTGGATTAGTGAATTCTATTCAGGTATGGGAGAAGTTCTATACAATCAGATAGTCATCGGTTCATTCTGAATTGATCAAAAACCTAAGAAAAATTTATTTGCCTAAATTTTTGACATTATGTCCCTGCTTATTTAGAATACTGATAAGTTTTGATATGCAATTTCCTTGAAAAATTATTTCTCCATTTTTTACGGAACCTCCAATTCCTAAAGTCTTCTTTAAGTCTTTTGCCAAGTCCTTAATCTGTTCATCACTGCAATTGAAACCTTTGAGAATAGTGACTATTTTGCCCTTTCTATGTTTTTTACAATAATATGCTGAAAGATTTTGTTTTGATATAGTTATTGGATTAGGTAATTCTTGGCTTGAGCGATTTGAGCGATGTGATTTATCAAGAAGGAACTCCAATTCCATCAAGCTATTTAATCTTTTTGTTTTCATTATAGCTATGGCTCCATATTAATTTGTACTACATTTACCAATTATCATTTCGGTGTCAAGAATATGGCTTTTTACACTTTCCGGAACTCTATCCAAAATATCATGAAAATACTTAATCCCATTTTAATTGTAGGCATATTCTTTTTGTGTTTGGTTTCATTTACAAATTGCAATAATCAGGACGATGAAATTGAAGATTTACAAAACCAAATTTTAACCTTGCAGACTCAGCTAAAGCAAGCACAAGATGCTAAGAGTAATTCGGATGCTGAGGTGAGCAGTTTGCAAACTCAGTTACAAAATGCACAAGCTGCAAAGTCTAACGCTGATGCACTGATTGGTGAATTAGAAAATACAATCAAATCGTTAAATCAAAAACTTGAGAACTCCATTTCCCAAGAAGAGTTTGAACTTATTCAGAGTGAATTAGAAAGTGCGTCTGAGTCTTCAAGTCATTACTTTCCCTCTGAAGAAGTTGAGGAACTGTTTAACCTCATTTATTCTATGCTGACTGATATAAAAGACATATTATTTGTCCAAACGAGCTATGCTGATGAGCAAAATATAGACCAACTAAAAAAGATATCTAATTCTTTTCTGATATATATCAGACTATTTAGGCAAGGAGAATTAGAATTTGTTGATTTCACTTCAGCTATTAAACAATTAATTGATGAATTGCCTGAAAGGAAAGCATCCAATGTATTATATGGAGAATTAAATGGTACGACAGAATTAAAAGCTGGAACAGAATATATTTTAGATGGCTGGGTTACAGTACCTGCAGGGTCAACCCTTCGCATTGAAGCAGGAACCGTCATCAAAGCAAAGGAAACTACTCAAGAGACTATCTCAACATTAATTATTGAGCCTGGTGCTAAAATTGAAGCCAATGGAACTGCTGAAAATCCGATAATATTTACATACGAAGGGGATCCGATTACAGCTGATGGGACTTATGAGGAAGGAGTAACCCCTCCGGAACCATCTCTTGATGAACAATGGGGTGGGTTGTATATTTTGGGTAAAGCTCCTGCGGATCCTGAATTTGAATTTTTTGGGTTTTTTGGTGAGCAATACGAGTTTGGTGGCGATGACCCAGATGATAATTCTGGATTGTTGCGTTATGTTTCTATTAGACATGGAGGTTCTGTTATTGAAAATTTTTACAATACTGGTATTACTGGATTTGTTCTTTTGGGGGTTGGTTCTGGGACAATTATTGAAAATGTAGAAGTCGTAGGGGGGCTTGAATATGGTCTGGCAATTGTTGATTCAGATGTTAATGTTTCAGGTTTAGTTGTTTCAAATACACCGATTGAGGGTGGTATATGGTTAATCGGATATAGAGGAGAATTAGACAATACACTTGTTGAGTTAAATGAGCATACCTACATTGGAGTAGAAATTAGCGATTCATTTGTTACGGGCTTATCAAATGATGAAAAAAAATTCACAATTTCAAATATATCAATCTTAGGTCCAGAATTAAATTCTCCTTGCCAATCTGAACACGAGCCAAAAGCATTCTTGTATTTATACGGACATCTCGTCGGAAGAATAGATAAAGTGGCATGTACAAATTTAATTACTGATGATATAGCTGTACGGCTTGAAGAAGATCCGAGAGATAACTATCTAAATGGGGATTTATCTTTCCAGGATATTGATGTTGTTTTCTCCGAGGGGTGTGATGAAGTACCTACAGTAAACCAATTTTTTGAAGTATACATGGAAGATCAAAACGGGCAGTTTTCCAGAGATTCCTCTTCCTTTGCGGAATTGGTAACTGCCGGAAATGAAAAAGGTGCTGACCTAAGCCAGTTCGAGTGGACATACTGGCACCAAACTTCAAGCAATTAAGGAAAGATTTTCATAATTTTTCATCTTTTAATTTTTCAATAAGATCATATAACTCATTGCTTACTAAAAGCATCGTGGTTTGTATCTAACTTTTGTCATGTCAAGTGGAAGAAACAAGATTAAGCCGGTTGGTAAAACTTTATTACTTGATCCTTTGCTATTAATCAAAGGAGTTTCATTTCCTAAGTTGATTAGGTAAGTCTAAAATCTACCATGCCAAAAGGTTTAGGGTGGGGGAGAGATTATTGTATTCAGGTGAAATTATTCCAGTATGGATTCTTTCGAATGGATTGCACAACCAACATAAAATCACTTTGGCAAATCATTTACTGAATAACCATTGACATTTTGTTGAATAATGAACTTTTTATCTATTTGTCATTGTAAACTTATTTACAGAAATAGTCAAACGAACAATCTTTTCCGCCTTGTCATTAAACTAGGAATAATTTGAGAACTGTGAGATAATCAAATCTACTACAATATATTTTTAGGTAAAGTGTATAAGCTACTTAGTTTTTTCGCTTTTCAAAAGTTTCTTTTTGGGCATCTCTAACTCGCTTAATGATAACAATGATCAGTACCAAACCAACGATTCCGTAAAAGAGTAATTCTAAACCAAACATATTTTATTCTATTGTAACTGCGGTACCATACGCTAGGATCTCAGATGCACCCCCTTGAATCATAGCAGTTGTAATACGAACCGATACTATGGCATTTGCTCCAATTTTTTTCGCGTCAACTATCATCCTTTGAATTGCTTCCTCTCTTGCATGTGCTTGCAGTCTTGTATACTCGCTTATTTCACCACCGACTAAATTCTTTAAACCAGCGATCATGTCTCTACCGACGTTTCTAGCTCTGACAGTACTCCCTCTTGCTAAACCATGTACTGAGGAAATCTTTTTTCCAACTACATTTTCAGTTGTTGTGAGAAGCATAACTAATTAATTTTATTGAAATTTAATTTTCTTGTTCCTTTGAACAAATTTAAGGTAATTAGTAAGGAAAAATGCCATTTAGGAGAAGATTTTTTATGTTATAGAACTACAAACCAAATTATCAATACAAGAAGAATGATATTAATCTGAATTTAATCATGTTCTATCAAAGAAATAAGAGACTTTTTAGCATGAAAATTTGAATTTATAACAAGTGTCTTATTTTATTTTCTCAATGGGAACATCAACTCCAGTTTTGTCCCACCTAAATCTTAATAGAATCTGTTGATCTTTACGGACGAAATCTATTGTAAACTGTTCTAATTCAGTTTCTAAAATGTATGTTGGGAGGTCAACGCTCAATACTATTTTATCTTTCGCTGGTTCATTATAACTACTTCCACTTGATTTACTGCTAACTATGAGAGTCCATTTATTCGGATAGGGGTATGTGTAGAGTCCGTAGGTTCCTTTATTTAAGGTCTTTCCTCCAAAAGAAACATCTTGATTAAGTTTTATTTTGGTTGTCAAGTTTGCTCCAAGGCGCCAGTATTTTCCAAAGGGGACTAAAGCATCTTGTTCTTCTGGTCCAAAAATCAATCGGTCTTTTTTGTAAGGTTGATAGTAGCTGACTTTTAATCTGAGGTCCTCGTCATTAAAAGTTGCGCTACCTTTTGGACTTTTTGGAAAGATTAAACCATATGCAATGTAGCCTCCGATTGCTAAAATGAAGATAACTATCAGAGCTACAATGATTATCAGAATTTTCTTAATAGGCATTGTAATAACTTTTCAGACTGCAAATTACTTATTTATGTTCGGATTTTTCAATTTATTCATTTATAAGCCATATGCTCAACAAACAAATGCAACTTTAGGGGTTAGCTTGAGTATCTCATAAACTATAGAACAGATTTTGTTTCTTATTCAAAATAATTGGCGATTGATTGTTTTGATCTGTTGCTTTTTCGTCCCTTTGTGATAGTTAATACTTAAAAGAAAGAATATGATTCATAATTACAAAAATTATATTATGTTTGATTACTGCGAGTCTGTCTTAGATGTAGTAAATATGCCAGAAGTTTCTTGTTGTTACAATCAAATTCTTAATGTTTTAGTTGGAACTGATACTCCCGCTGTAAGTTTAATGAAAGACAGAAATCAGACGATGAGTGTGGTAACCCGAACAAGTACATTAGTTAGTAATGAACATACTGACTCGGATTATGATTCTGGATATTAATCTATCTTGATAGATTAATGTCAAAAACACATTATTATCTTAAAAGGTGATTTTAATCGTTTTTCACAAAAAAGACCAAACTATAGAATTACTTTGATATTTCAAATACATGGCGAAACCACTATTTTATGGATTGCCTTTTGTATCTTTGAAGTAACTTAAGCTAATTTGAAAGATTATGAATCCTAACTACAAGAAATATATTCTATTTGAATATGGAGAAACTGTAACAGATGAAGTAGATTTGCAAGAGGTGTCTTACTGTTACAAGCAAAACCTCAATGTTTTGATTGGAACTGCTACTCCTGCTATCAGTTTGATGAACGATAAGAATGAGCCGATAATTTTTGACACCATCACGTTTACAAGGGCTAGTAATGAAAAGGATGATAATGATGATGATGTATAGACAATTAGTTTTATGCTTTAATTTAAAAAGTTCAATATTAAGTGTTTAATTGATTTTAATTGTTTCTCACAAAAAAGACTACACAACGGATTATGTAGTAAATATCTTAAATAGTAGGGGTGTTGAATATCTTAGGTTTAATACTGATGATATTGATATTAAACATAATCTTTCAGTTACTTATGGAAAGGAAAGCATAACGTCAATTGACGGTATCTCGAAATTTTCTTCTGTTTGGTTCAGAAGAACAGCCGTGCCAACGCCTAAATTTTCAGATTTAAATCAAGAAGAATTTTACAAAAGAGATTTTAGGTTATTCTTAAATTCATTCTGGCAAGGGTTAAAGTCTAATAAGTGGTTAAGCCATCCAGATTTTATTTACCGTGCAGAAAATAAATTAAGGCAGATTAGTTTAGCTCACAAAATAGGTTTTCAAGTTCCTGAAACAGTAATATCAACTGAGAAGAGTAGAATTATTGAACTTTACAAAAAGTATGATGGTCATATCATTTTAAAGCCTCTTTATGGAGGAAAATATCATCAAGGTAGTAAGCAAAAATTGATATTCACAAACCTTATAAATAAAGAGCACTTAACTCATTCGGGTCAATCTCTTTTTCCAATTATTTTTCAAGAAGAAATTGAAAAAGAATACGAACTTAGAGTGAATGTAGTGAATGATAAGGTGTTTTCAGCTAAAATAGATTCCCAGTCCAATAAAAAAACAGTGCTTGACTGGAGGAGAAAAAAACTAAAATTCGATTCATACCAATTACCAACCGATTTAAATAATAAATGCCTCGAATTAATTAAAAGGTTAGGACTAAATTTTGGTGCGATAGATATCATTAAAAGAAAAAATAATTATGTGTTTTTAGAAGTTAATCCCAATGGTCAGTGGGCTTGGCTTGAAAAGGATACAAATCATAAAATATCTGATGCTATAATTGACTACTTAATTTAGCTAAAGGAAAGAATGAAAAGTAATGGCAAAATTGAACTACTTAATGATATTAGAGATCATTACTTGAGGAGTCTTGAAAATGAAAAAGAGCGCATGAATGGTATTGAGAAAAAATTGTATCAAGTATTAAATAATTCAGGTTTTATTGTATCCCTAGTTGGGGTATTTCTTTCAATTCTCTATAACAACTCATGGAATGAAGATTTTCAACTTATTAAAATGATATTTGGTATATTTCTTTCTATTACATTCATTTTCATTGGATTATCAATTTATATTGCTCGAAAAATTTTCAATGTTAAAAAATTTATATATATGGATATATTACCGAACCCTGCCGTTTCATCTGAGAATTTTGAGAAAATAGAAGATTTTAAACGTAGTCATATTTATAGTTGGCTCTAATCACTTTGTTGTGGAATAGAGATCGCTTGGAATAAGCAATAGCTATATTGACCTCACTTTTCATGAGAATTATGTTGACTTACCCCCTTTTTCCCTTTACGACCATGAATGATCAAAG
>MPMN01000089.1 GCA_002238525.1 Flavobacteriaceae bacterium bin25 | reverse complement strand
AAATCTTTAATGGTATTACTCATAATTAATAAATTTTTATGTTTAGCAAAGGTAATGCAAAACTACATTTTCATTTTTACATCCAAAGTTTCATTATTGCAATATCTGACTATCCGTCGTCCTTTGCCAAAAACGACTATGAAGTCCCTACCAGAGGCTGTTACATCCCTTGAACTATACACCTTGTACCATTTTCCCTTGAATCTTACCATATCGCCTCTAACTACAAGATGAGATGGCAGTCTTACTTTGGTTCGCTTATGTTTCTTTTTTTTGGTTATTTCCTTCGTCATTTTTAAATTTCTGTCTATGTTTATAGTGTCCTATATAATCATCAGTAAAAAAAGCAGCTAGGCTAAATCCTTCATCTACTACATCTCTAAGGTATTTATACTTATCCCGTTTCATTACTTCGCTAATTGACTGCCAATTAAAAACCCAATCGCACCACCAAGTACCGCATTACCCAATGCCCGCTTCTGTCTCTTGGCTTGATACCTATTAATCCTACCCTCTCGCTTTCTCAAATCCGTCTCAATATCAGTCCATAAGTTACCTGAAAGCGTAACGTTTTCCTGACTTAAATCAACCTGTTTTTGTAATGAATAAGTAGTTCTATTAAATAGAATTAACTTCTCATTACAAATGCCTAATTCACGTTTAATGTAATCGCACTCAACCAAATCGCCTACCACTTGTTTCTGCACAGGAACAGAACTGATACTATCGTTATAAGTATTAATGAAGTAGTTATCGACATCTTGTTTCTTGTACTTATCAACCTCCTTTAAAGCCTGTTCTTTTTCTTTGCCTATTTGATCGACATGCTTGGTTAAAACATCGATTTTATTCAAATTTATCGACACGACATTTTCAAGGCTATCAATTATCTTGTTTTGTTCCGCTATCGTAGCCAAATGCTTCTCTATTTTCTTCTCTTTATCAAAGATAGTGTCTTTGAAGCGATTGGTATCGTATTTCCAGCCCAACCAGAATCCCAAAATAAAAAGTATAATGAGTGGTCCAGCGACACGCTTCCATCTACCTGCCCTACGCACTAATTTATGCGTTTGGATATTGTATGTACCCACATTTGGATCAGGGTTACTAAATGTTCTATAATCAGGGTAAGCCATTATACTATATCTATATTTTCGTTGTCTTTTATCTCCTTGATAGTATCTTGAAATTCAGGAGGTAATTCAGCTTCATCTGATAGGTATCTAATATAATTAACTTCCGATGCAGTAGCCCCTCCAATAGTCGCCAATGTGAACAATCCAAATAAAATTTTAAATATCATTTGATTGACTGAAAATATATTTAAAACATGAGTAGAGGTACAAAATATAATAATGCACATCACAATAGATGCTATGATGATACTTATATTATACTTTTTACCTTTTATCCTAACCACTGGTTTTTCTGAAATACTCCGTTGTTACTGATTTACCAGCACCTCCCAATGTTGCAGCTCCAATGTAAGTTAAAAACCCTTCGCCTAGCCATTGTGGTAAGGTTATGGTATTTAAGAATACATCTGCTATAACTAAAATAAATAGAAAAGCAAAGCATATTGAACTATAAACAATAGGTTCATTGATCTCATTAGTATCATTATGAAAACGATACAGCCAAGTTCCTTTCTTTTCCTTCAAAGATTCCTGTTGACTCTGATTTATTTTTTTATTACTCATTTGGTTTATTATTAAATAATTCGTATGCTATTTTTTGTCAAATAAAATGTATAGTACAAAAGCACTAATTACCGTTCCTGCAACACTGATGGCAACCTTCCAGACTGCATTCTTTTGTCTTTCCAAGCCCTTCTTAATGTATCTAATATCATCAGAGTTCTTAGAAACTTTCGATCTTATGCTATCTTCATTTATCAATGTTACGTCTTTTAGACTTTCAAGTTCGCTTTTCGTTTCTTTTATTTCGCTTATGGCATCTGAAAGTTTGGTATCGACTTTTTCAATCGCATTTCTCAATTTGATATGTTCTTGCTGACTTTCGTTAGCTCTTTGATTGTTTTTTTCAATGAGTTCATTTAATAATCTAGATAATTCTACATTCGTAACTGCCATGATACAAACTTAATTGATTCTATTGAATCCTATCGTTAAGGTAAAAACAGCCGTGGACATCCATTTCGTTACGCCTGGCTCAATAAGTTTCTCGTGAGTAGTCGAAGCATTAATTACATTGAGAACCTTGAAGGAATCGTTATTAAATAGGTTTATGTGGTTATATATTAAATCAAAAACATACATCAAAACAGAATATGATGGTGCAGGGTTACTTCCCAGTTCCTCTTTGAACTCATTATAAATCTCTACACTAAAAGTGTAATCAAATATGACAGCATCCCGACTTCTATACTTGGTAATTTCATCCGTAGCATCGAGCATCACAAACGCATAGGATGAAGTACCTCCATAGACTGCGTTTAAGGTAAAGTATTTATCACCACTGAACTTTAAGCCCTCAATAGAAGTAGGATCAAAATTATCATTGAGAACTTTGAGAACTTGAGCCCGAACTACATTATAATTGTCCCTGAACATTAGTAGTCAATTTAGCCCTAAGGATAGTTGCAAATCGATATTCATGCCTCATTATGTGATAGATTTGAAAAAAGTCATTGGTTTCTAAATCTAATTTCAATAAGGTATTGATTGCAATGTTTTCAACATCAATTTTTCTCGCCGTCAAT
Organism: Flavobacteriaceae bacterium bin25; assembly: GCA_002238525.1. Taxonomy (GTDB): domain Bacteria; phylum Bacteroidota; class Bacteroidia; order Flavobacteriales; family Flavobacteriaceae; genus Bin25. Next base: position 2,939 of record MPMN01000089.1, on the reverse strand, counting down.
TCAACCATACGTTCTTCCTTCACACCTCCAGCTATTGGCGATACAAATTCATCAAGTTTGGATACGTTCGCATAGAAACTCAAATAAGGTTCGCCAAGTTCGGTAGTATCTAATTCAGTATTACCAACATCATCACTTACCAATGGCTTGGTTGTACGATACGCATAAACCAATACATCCAGTTGGCTAATCGGTAATTCCTTAAACCTATCAAATTTGAAATTGTCTGTTCTTACACCGCTCATTACCTTATACCATAATATGCGTAATTCTTATATCTACTCAACCAATCCTGATAATTGTTTCTTGTAGTTTTAGTGGATCTACCATCCCTTTCCCTGTATAAAGCAGCTACAAGGGATAATACCCCAGCTTTCATAACCATCAAACTATCGTCATGTATCCCTGCGGTTTCATAAGTAATCTTCCAGGTCCAGCCTCTATCAGTAATATATTCTTTCATTAAATCCTTATTTAAAATATATACCCTTAAATCAAGACTATTCTCGATAAGATAATCCTCATTCTCAAAAAGTAATTTACTCTCATCTTTCCCAATACCTCTGATATTGATACTCCCAAGAGTTTTGATTGGAGCATAGGGCAAATTAAAATAATCCCCTTCTGGATTGACCACATGAAATTCCCTGCGTTTGCTTAGAATATCCCTATCCAAATACTGCTCAACCAAATCAATAGAACCTTTGATTAAGGTTTGTTGAATCAATAGATCTTCTCGTTTGTTGTTAGGGGATATGCGGAGGTATTCCTTCGCCTCTTCAAGACTAAGGATTTCTCGTTGGTCGGTTACTTCAAGGACTGTTACTTTCATATTTCACAAATGTATATAAAAAAAGGCTACCTAGTCAAATAGATAGCCTTCAATGGATTTTGTAATTAAAATATCAATTACCCTCTTACGTTACGGCTTGAGTTTTAATCACACCATCAGGGTTACCCCATAGCCCAGTTGCAACTTCACTGCCTTTAGCATTGATTATTTCTTTTATAAAGTATGAAAATTGCGAACTGATTATACCACTTCGTTCGTAGCATACCAAACCTAAACGTTGCTCGGTTTTAAGGGTTACTTGATTTCTCAAGAATCCTTCTCGACCTGCAATTTTAGAATCCAGCATTATAGGTTCCCTTACCCAAAGTTCAACACATCGTGAATCCAATAAGGTAAATGTACCAGAAGCCTGTGAATTGGAAGGAATAACGCTCAAGCCACTCCAAAACTCAAAAGGAGTTTTCCTTGAAGCAGGTTCACGTAGATATTCCCCTGTAACCTTAGCCCTCAATAAATTGAAGCCTTCAATGTCATCGACTGCCAGAATTAAGGTATCAGGCATATACCGACGATTCCTTAAAACAGCCTTTGCACAGGTAACCGCATCGTAATAGTTTGTAGCTGAACTATCCAAATCGAATGCCTGTGCTAGTGAACCAGCTTCTTTTTTCCAAGCAGCTCGTATGTTCGCAGCACTTCCAGTGAATTGAAAAGCCTGTTGGTTCAAACCAGCAAAGTTCACTTCGCTTTTGTCAGAGTTCAAAATGTAATCATCCAAAAAGTCATAGTGTGTCTCTACCAGTTTTCTACGAATGAAACTTTCTAAGTTACTGGTATCACGCAGGTACTCACGATTCACATGAATATATGAACCTATGATTGAGAAATCCTCTGTGATGTTCTTGAACTTCATGTCAGTTTCAGTCGCAACTTGAGCACCGATATTCCTTGCTTGAACAATAAAAGCAATACCACTATCGACTTTCAATCGACCTGCATCAGCACGAGTAGGATCAGCAGCTGCTGTGCCTCCACTTGCTGGATACGCCAATGCTGGATATCTAATCTCATTGACATTACCTGTCATTTTTGATGGTATCCTATTGGCTATCCTGTACTGATAGTTTGGACCTTCATCCGCTATCTTGGAAATCCTAAGTTCCTCTGAAATGTTACCATCATCAGAAGAGCTGGAAAATCCGCCTGTAATACCCTTTTTAAAGTATTCTGTACCAATCGCACCAATTCTGGTTAGCGTAGGTGTGTCAAACTGACTTCGTCGTGTTTGACGAGACCAATCATCTTTCGCATCGTTAAAGAAAGTCGTTAGATTGACTTCCTCGATATCCCCATATCGTGCTACATGAGGTGCGGTACTCTTGACAAATTCCTTATCATTTAATTCCTGTGTCAAATCGCCGATACGTTTAGATTGGGCTTCAATCTTTTTATCCTTCTCATCTAAATCCTTTTGGATTTCGCTGAGTTGGCTAGCCAAACCAGTTTCAACTTCCGTTATTCTTGTTTTGGCTTTATCTAAGACACCTTCTGTCGCTGCATTTAATGATTTAATAAAATCATCGCCTTTTACGACTTTCGGATCTTGTACATCCGCAGGTTGCGAATCTTTTTCTTCCATAATTAAATAGTTTTATTAAAATTCATAACTGGCTATCTTTTGTAGATGCTGTTCAATGATTTGTTCATAATTCACATGGTCTGCCTTCGCTAAACCTGATTTATGGTCATCGATATGCTCATCAACCTGATCGACTAGTTTTTCAGATTGACTGCCTCCATCAGCATACATTAGTAAGCCTCGCTGAATCCTTTCTTTTAAATCTTTATCTTTTAAATATCGAGTTGCAGACATCATGTCTTTGATAAACGAATGGTCAAATGATTTTTTCATCATTTTTGAACCCTCATTTACCGCAAAATCGACTACTGATAACTCGTAAAGTTTGGTATTAAAAGCATCTCTACCACGTCTTGGGTTAAATTTAGTATTGATAGGTTTTGCTAGAAAACTACCCTCATTGATAGCCCCAGCTTTGCATTGCTCAAATGCCCTTTCGCCATTAGCCCACTTACCAAATTGACATTTGGCGAATAAGCCCGTATCATCCTCATGGATTTCTTTAAT
>MPMN01000088.1 GCA_002238525.1 Flavobacteriaceae bacterium bin25 | reverse complement strand
TCGTGGGTTTCTTGCGTTCCTTAAGAAATTCTACAGTGGCGGATTCAATTGTTGCGGTGGTAATAATTACCCCTTCCAATGCATCAATTAATCGGCGTAATTTTTTACCTGCTCTATCCCGGGTGATCTCATCAATAATAAGCACCATATCAAACCCTTGATCGTCAAGTTCGTCATGGAGTCGGTCGACCAAGTAAGGATAAAAAGAGTTGTGTAATGCTTCAACAACTACCCCTACGATTCCTCGCCGGTCAAGTGCTTCAGGGTTAGTATTATGTTGACTCCGGATAATGGGTTTGTAACCCAAGTCATCAGCTGTATTTAAAACTTTGGCGCGCGTCACCTTTGAAATCTGTCCACTACCCGCAAGGGCCCGTGATACCGTTGATTCTGCTACACCTGCGGCGTCCGCGATATTTTTTAGCGTCACACGTTCTAACATCCTATCATTACCACTTTCTGTTAAAATGATGAATATAACATAGAGTGAAATCTAGCTCGCTAGATTATTGGATTAAACTCCCAGACAACCCAAAGGCAGTCTGTGTCAGCATAGTATTGGTGCCATGGATAGATAAAATTCATGTTGTCATCAACATAAGGGAAGGGCACATTTGTATCACCAGGTGCCAACCTATATTCTTCGTACATACCTTGACCAAAAGCACTGTCATTTGAGGTAATGCCAGGAACCCCATAGTATGAAGTAGATGGTGTCGGATTGGTTGTCCCCAATGGAAAAACACCAGGAGTGGAACAGTCAAGAGTTCGAGCCACGCGGTCATCAAACTTTTGCATTCTCCCAACCCCAAACAGTTGGGTATGTACTTCAATAAAGTTCTGGTAGTGGCAATGATGAACAGCAGCATCAGACATTGAAGGAAGCCACCACAAATTCGAACTAATAGAAAAATTAGCGGGCCCCTTACCCGAAGGTGTCGCTTGATTTGCCGCTGCCCACGGATCAAAACTTAGCTCAAGATTTGCCAACTGTGCTCGTGTAGACATCCAAAGTGGATAAGGCCCAATTCCTGAAGGCCAACACCCTGCCGCTGTATAGGATTGCCAGAGTTTTGAGTTTTGAAGCACATTCGCCATGTTACGGGGGGATCCAGTTCGAATAAAGGCTAGGTGTACAGGACCATTTGTTGAATTGCCATTCGGGGTTTCACTAGCACTTGCTTTACGAACAGCCACCTCGTTGCGAACAACTGTTGCTTTACGGGGAGGAATTGATTTCGAAATACCCTCAACCGTGTAGTCGGGTAAGAAAACTGTCGCGTAAGACGAACCTAAATTAGTAATAATTGTGTCATTATTTGTGAGAATCTTGCTATCGTCAAATATATCCTTAAGTGCAACACCTGAACTGTCAAGATTAAACACAATTTTTGCTTCAATTAAGGTACCGTCGCTGTAGGGCAATGTAACCAATTGATTGGGAGTACTCATCGAAACAATTTCAGTAGTCATAGGCCAGCTACATGAAGCTTGGTCCACTTGTAAATGAGCTTCTACTGAAGAAGAGATTCCCCCAGCACCTAACGCAAGGGGAGTGGCCCCTAGACCCAACAGAAAATCTCGGCGATTTAACAAGGATTTATATCTGATCATAATTCAATACCTGCTTACTAAATTTCTTAACACCGCTTCAAACATGCATTTCGCAACATTTTTACCCAATTTGTGCTCAATTTATTTCTGTTGAGCGGTCAACTGTATCAGAACACTGAATTTCAATATTCCAAGCATCTACATTAAACACACAGCCAATCCAAACAGAATGAGACACATTATCAAGCCAGTATCCATTACTTGCTGGTAACTTTGAAAAGAATTGATATTTATTTTCGGCCTCAACTTCTTCCACTTCTTTACTATTAATGATTACTGAAGTCACTTTACCTACTGCACGCAAACGTAGAAAAATATTACCGGCAAATTTTTCCACATGCGGAAAATCTTGATCATATTTAATTTGAAATACAACCGAGGTCTTTGTAACTTGGGTATTGGTACAGGTCAGCACAGACCAAGCTGCAGTTTCTTCAGCATCAGTGGTTATTCCGCCGTCATCTATATATACCTTGGCCGCCCCACTCGGGGATTTAGCCGCTGAAAAAACATCAAAAACTAAAGGGTCACTATCTTTGTATGAATTGATGGACTTAACAGTTCCGTCATAAGAGTAGCGTGTTGGCAGAATCGCACCGCGTTGTACAAAAATTGGCGTCGTTGAAAAATCAGCGTCAATTATTTTATCAACTCCTCCACCGTAATAATTCACGATGTCGTTATCATCATACGAAGGGTCAAAGCGGTACCATCCTAATACACCACCTGCAGGAAAATAAACTTTACGTTGGGTTTGGTTTTCTGTTAAAATTGGGGCGGCCATAATCTGAAACCCATCTCCACCCCCAAGCACAAATTGCGAGTTTAACTCAGGTCTGGCATCATAATCTACCTGAAGGTCACCATTCCACATGCAGATTCCCTTTATAATAGGTGTTCCATTGAAAGAATACTGCCAAGCGGCGGTGTATAAGATTTCTTGCCACCGATAGCGCATTATAATTGCTTCCCTCATTGCCTCCACAAAAGTTTTTGATCCTGTGGCAACGGTATTGTAGGCGTTGTTATAAATTTCTTGATATGGCTTACCATGAAGTTTTGGTGTCCAATAACTGCATTTTTCGGAGGAAGATGGGTCAACGTCAATCCACCGATCGTAGTGATTTCGAAACCAAGGAAGAAGGAATCCTGCTTGCACCCAGCGAGTAAGCAATTGTGGTTCCGCAGGGTAGCCTTCACCAACACTGCTATTATACTGGCTGTCGCCTTGCGCGAATCCACCGATATCTGCTCCACAAATGCTTAAACCAGACAAATTCATACTTGTGATTTGAGGTATAAGCAAATTCAGATGATCCCAGCCACGCCCGGACTGCACTGTATCAGTTTGATTGTCTCCAATCCAAAGCCCCCCAAAGTGATGCGTGCCAATTTGTCCACCGCGAGCAATAATGTAGCTTCGTTTGAATTTAGTCCGTGCTGCTTGTGTTTTCAAAATCCCTTCATTATAAGTCGCACTACAAAGACTATAAGCGTGAAGATTTCTTAGTTCCGCGAAGGCTCGTAATTTCTGGTCACCATAGCGAGGATCTGTCAGAAGTGCCTGCATATGATAAGAGCGCCAGTTAAACGATTCGGCTGCTTTTATATTGTCGGCACTAGGTGCCCGTGAATTCGCACAATTTGGATCCAGATATATATGGTTAGCAGGCCAGTCCGTATCGGTAACTGCATTGCCAATCGTATGCGTTTGTGTAGATGGAGTTGTCATATCCTGCCAAACAAAATCAAGCCCGATTCCAAATAACTTATTATAGTTGGGACCCCACCATTCTGCCGTACCAGATTTGCCCCAATCTGGAAAAATTGCAGTTATATTAGCATTCGTACCATAGCTTAATTGTCCGCAATAAGAATCACTGGGCCCATGACCATCAGTCTTAAAATTTCCTCCGTCAGCGCGATTGTTCTTTGTATACAATTTTGAGGACACTAAACTAGAATAAACATCCCCCACCGGATTTTCATCTTTGATAAAGCAGGTTACATTGGTTTGAGTTACAAGATGACATTCATGTGCCCATCCAAAGATTGACTCCCTTGAGGTGTCACCATATAACCAAAATCGCGGATTGGTTGTAAACACATTGTATGTATCCTGTACATCTATATCGACAGCGAAGCCTTCTAGCGGAACACCTACAGATAAATACCCATATAGAACTTCATCAAAAAAAGTAGCATTATCTGGGGCAAGACATGGGTTTTTATATGCGGTCTTGCTTTGTCCTATTGCACCGTAGACTCCCTGAAAGTAACCAAATATATACTTTGGCGGTAAGGCAGCAAATTTGAAGCTATTCTTATCATTACTTGATGGAACTTGCGTAAGATAAGTCAATCCTTCAGATACTTGCAATACTCCCGACCTTCCAGTTGAAACATCACCGAGAACAAAATAGTAATCAAGTTCGCCGTATTGAGCACCAAAATAGAGTTTGTCAGATTGTCCTACATTTGAGCCATAAATTGTATCACCTGTGTTAACATACGACTGCGACGGATTATCCAAGTAAATACCATAACAATATTGACTTGAAGTGTAAGCCTTTCCAATTGCAATTATCCATGGCGCAGAAAAATACATTGGATAATAGTAGTCTGGAATTGCAGTGTTCTGTCCATAACCTACAGGTGCTAACTCTGGATGAACGTAAGTTATCTGGTCATAGTTGAAATTTGTCATAGACAAACCGGTCTTGCCCAAAACGTAATAACCACCTTCGGAAACCGATTTTCCAGCATTTGACACATTCACTTCACCTTGTCCATAAAATCGTTCCTTAATTGACGAATCATCCTTATTATTTCTTTTGACTGTTGCTACCGCGCTGCCTATTGAGGGATCAACAAAAGTTGCGCCCAATCCTACATTTTCTATTGAACTATCAGCATCCTGGTGTATTACAGCTCCTTTATAAGTAACGGTGGACTTAAAGTTTTGTTCAATGGAAACAGACAGGTCTCTTGTTTTGAACGAAAGTACCCCGTTGCTATAATTGAACAACCCACTTTTAGGCGCATTTTCAGCTATCTCATTTGAGCGCATCGTCGCTAAGTTTGCATAGGTGACTGGTCCAAAAATTTTGTGCTGATAATTTCCGGTCCCCACTGACGGGTCAAAACGAATCCTGTAAATATTTCGTAAGTAGGATACAATTTGTACTCCGACCTTGAATGTTCCAGCTGCCGCCTTTGTACTACGATTAAATGCCGTTACGGTCAGCCAAAATTGCCAAGGATTTTCAGGATCTATTTCTCCACTTTGGACTTTACCTAGAGCCAGCCAATTATTATCCGATAGCGGTGCAAATTGGTTTACTGGTACATACCTGTAAACACTATTTGTCTCAGAGTAATCGAGGGTCAATTCATCTTTACTGCTCATTAACTTAACTCCTATATCAATTTCAATCGATCTATCTTCTGTTTGATTGGAAAATTCAAAATGAATTTTTTTTCAAAGTGATTCTAAACTATTTCAATACTTTCCGCAATACTTTCTGCAAGTTTTTTTAATTTGTATTTTTTGCGGCAAGATTTTTGAACATTAACATAGGCATTTTAACGCGTGTTATATTCTGATGCAAGCCCCTTGAAAATAGTGTGCTTATTTGCTTAAGTAAAAGGATTTTCAGTACTCAAGAGACTAAATTGATCCATTGCTAACGGCCATAAAAATGTCTTTTTTGGTAGTGGGAAGGCGATTTTCTAAACTGGGGATAAATATCAATTCAGGGATAAACTCATGGTTCATATTCGAAACTTGCTTGCAAGAAACACAATTTAATGATGTCTTGATTGAAACTTGCCGAAATAATCTGACTTGGAGAATTAAGCAGATTTTCCAACCATTGAGTAAGATTAATGCTGGTAATTGAACCAAATTCAATCCTTAAAGAGAGAGCCGGCACTTGTAACTTAGTATTCTAAATTACAATGATTTTTGTGTTTGATTAAAATCAAGCTTATGTTGAATTCAAATTCATTTCCTTGCCGACTTTTTGTCTTATACTAAGTATTTATACCCGACGTGTACCACA
>MPMN01000087.1 GCA_002238525.1 Flavobacteriaceae bacterium bin25 | reverse complement strand
CAATTTCTCGGTCCATAGGATAAGTGTACAGAATTAAATCTTTGTCTTGAGACAAAATATCTAAATGCTTTTCCGATTGAGGATTAATCTTTATATTGCGATGGGTAGTAGTGATTTTGTAATCTCTCGATGAGTGCAGATCTGGGTTTGCATGACGCAAACTTAGCAGTGCCTTTTCCATATTCTCAAGGGTAAAAGGACTTTTGATCTTTTCTCCCAATATGATGAGATTTTTGGGTTGGCCGTCCGATTTTGAGGAAGTTTCTAATGCTTTCAAATTAATCGGCTGGGATAATGTGGTAATCTCTTTTTTTTGACAAGATATCAGCAACAATGTGATACCGGCAAAAATGTAAATGTGAAGGAATTTCATATGAATTATTATTAATCGCAAGTTCGTCAAAAGGCCATTTTTTTCTGTCGTAAAAAATTTTTTTCGTTTTTTTATTGAATTATATATAACAATAAACCCTTTTCATTGTCATATTTATAATTATATATTGATTTAAATGTCATAATCTTTAAATCAAAGAGATAAAGTAAAATATATTTGCGTCAAAATAATTTTATGATATATTCTTAATTTCGTTTTAATGCCTAGAATGAAAACGTTAATGAAAAAAAGAAAAAATTGAGAGCAGAAAAGATAAGAAATGAATATAAAAACATTAAGATGGTTGAAGTAAAAGTGGCAACAGAAGACATCAATAACAAATTTCATATGCTCTATATACTCCCCCGATTTTCAGCAGCATAGGAAGAAAAAGAATAGGTCTAAACTAAACTCATTCATTTGTTGCAACTGTGTTTATGTAAGAAATCATTAATTTGTGCTCAGGTTCGAAACTTTATCTTTCTTTTTCAACAACGTGAAGTTATTTCATTAAGGGTAAATCATTTGCTTTAAAATATGACCTACGTCCCGATATCCCCCAAATTGCTTCTATGGGCGTGTGAACGCAACGGTAAGACTGTAGACGAGTTTTCCGAAAGGTTTCCAAAACTCTCATCGTGGATTGAAAAAGGAATAAAACCTAAACTCAAAGAGCTAGAAGATTTTGCTAGAGTTACCCACACTCCGTTTGGTTACTTTTTTTTATCCGACCCTCCAGATGAACATCTTCCAATTAGTGATTTTCGGACTATAGAAGATTTAAAAATTGCAAAACCAAGCCCCAATCTAATCGAAACCATCTATGCTATGCAAAGAAGACAAGATTGGTTGCGTGAATACTTGATTAGGTATCAAGCTGAGCCTTTGGAATATGTAGGAAGTGCTAGTTTAAATGATAATCCTGAACATGTAGGAAATGAAATTAGACAAAGGTTAGGGCTTGAAAAGGGATGGAGTTCCGAAGTAAAGACTTGGATGGATTCCATCAGGGAATTTCGTCGATTAATTGAGCATATAGGTGTTTACCCAGTTATTAATTCTGTGGTAGGAAATAATACACGTCGTAAACTTGATGTTGCGGAATTCCGTGGATTTTCACTTAGCGATTCCTATGCTCCGCTAATTTTTGTTAATGGCTCTGATGCAAAATCTGCCCAAATATTTACCCTAGCGCATGAACTTGCACATATTTGGCTCAATAAAAGTGGGCTCTCAGGGTTCAAAGATTTATTTCCAGCAGGAGAGTCCTATTCAAGTGGTTCAGAAGTCGAAAAGTGGTGTAATATAGTTGCAGCAGAATTGCTTGTTCCCAAACATGAACTGAATAAATTGAGAGATTCTTTCATCAATGAACACTATGACATAACTAAAATAGCTCATGGGTTCAGAGTCAGTCCAATTGTTTTAGCTCGGCGAGCTTTAGATCTAAAACTATTGGATAAAATATCTTTCTTCAAATTTTATAATCATTATAAATCTCTTGAAGTTGCGAAATCATCAGCCGATAAAAAAGGCGGGAGTTTTTACCAAAACATGAATCCCCGTGTGGGAAAAAGTTTTGCTGCCAAAGTAATGGCTGATGCAATAGAAGGAAATACTAGTTTTAAAGAAGCTTATGATTTGATAGGATTGCGAGGGAGTACATTCCAAAAGTATGCCGAAATACTTGGATTCAATATACCATGAAGATTTGTAAAAATATTTTTTTACTAGATTCCGATGTATTGATTGCAGCCAAAAAAAGATATTATCCTTTTGATGTTTGCCCAGGCTTTTGGGAAGCTTTAATCCAGCACCATAAACTGAAGCACATATATAGTATTGATAGGGTTAAGAAAGAAATATACGACTATCAATATCCCGACAATCTGAGTTTATGGGTTAGAGATAATCTAACTAATGATTTTTTTAACCCCCCTAAAAGATGAAGCTATATTAACGGAGTACAGGCCAAATCATAAAGTATATTAAAACCCAGCAGTATAAAGCACAAGCTATTGAGTCATTTAGTAAAGGAGCAGATGGCTTCCTCATCGCCTATGCATAAGTGTTTGATTTCACATTAGTTACTAACGAGACAAGTGCAAAAGATTCAAAAAGAATTGTTAAAATACCTGATGTATGTGGGTATTTCGAAGTAAAGTGTACAAACACATTCGAAATGCTTCGAACACTCAAAATTCAATTTCATTATCATTAAAGTAATTTTCAATTCAATTGGCTTAACCAATTGATTGAATTTGAGAGTTGGTAGTAGGGATAAAAAAGTGATCTTGAAAAATTAAAATATGGACAACTGGCTGGTAGTTTGTTCGCACAGATACTCAATCCTGATAAAAATCAACCAATATTGTTGAATTGAATGTGTGTAAACAATGCAGAATCAATAGAAAGATGTTTTGATTCGTTTAAGTTGAGTTAAATATGAGTTTTTTCTCACCAATCGCGGAAGTATCTTAAATTTTCCGTACAATCAACTCTCAGATAGGTTCAATTTATGAATTTTGGTTAATTTGGCAATGACAAAACGCACGATTGTTTAGGGAAATAACTCATATGATATAATTGTGATTATATTTGTCCAATGCTCTAAACCGCAAAATGAGATAATTCGTCTTTATGCTAATTGATATTTTTTTGAGTAAGAAGTATTCTCGCTCTACAGTTCCCAAACTCAACAAAAAATACTCTGAGACGGTAACTCGTAGTGTCCTCAAAGCAATTAGTTGGAGGATTCTTGGCACCCTGGATACAGTTTTGATTGCCTATTTCATTACCGGAACTATGGTTGAAGCCCTCTCAATCGGATTTATCGAATGGGGCACCAAAATGATTCTTTATTTTTTCCACGAAAGAGCTTGGAATAAACTAAATTGGGGTAAAAAAAGTGGGTAATGGGTCCCGATATTGATCGACTCATAGAAAAATTTAAAAATTTATCATTGGAAGAGAGTCTGAATACTCTCGGAACCTCTGGATTTAATAAAATGGTATTTTCTACATCTTTGGGGCAAGAGGATCAGTTGTTAACCCATGTAATCTTTACAAACGATTTTCCAATACATATAATTACCTTAGATACTGGACGTTTATTCGAAGAAACACACCTTCTTTTAGAAAAAACCATGTCGAAATATCAAAAGTCTATTGAGGTTCTTTACCCAGATAGTCGAATACTTGAAAATTTTGTCAACAAAACTGGAGTCAATAGTTTCTACCATAGTGTAGATAATCGAAAACGTTGCTGTCGCATTAGAAAAACTGATGTTCTGAAACGTACACTTGAAGGAAAAGACCTCTGGATTACTGGTTTGCGAACACAGCAGAGTATGGCTCGCCATGACTTGAAACTATTTCAATGGGACAGCCAATTTCAAATAACCAAATTCAATCCCTTAGTTGATTGGTCACTAGACAAAATCACTAACTATTTAAAGGAATATCAAATTCCTCAAAACCAGCTGCATGACCGGGGCTACATCAGTATTGGTTGTGCTCCTTGCACACGCGCTGTAAAACCAGGCGAAGATATACGCTCAGGAAGGTGGTGGTGGGAAAACGGTAAAAAAGAATGTGGAATACATCTAAATTGACCCCCTTAATTAATTGATATGCTGACAAAAAAATATCTTGAGGAACAAGCCGTTTATATTTTGAGAGAAGTTGCTGGTCAATTCCAGCGACCCTGTCTACTATTTTCCGGGGGGAAAGACTCTATCGTTTTACTCCATTTGAGCAAAAAAGCATTTTGGCCGGGGAAAATTCCCTTCCCCTTGTTGCATATTGATACCGGACATAACTTCCCCGAGACGATCATACACCGAGATTATTTGGTAAAAAAGTACGATGTAGATCTCGAAATAGCATACGTCCAAGATAGTATTGATAGAGGGACGGCAATTGAAGAAAAGGGCAAAGATGCCAGTCGAAATATACTCCAAACTACAACCTTATTGGAAACTATTGAACGTCTGAAAATAGATGCTTGTGTTGGTGGAGCTAGAAGAGATGAAGAAAAATCAAGAGCCAAAGAACGGGTGTTCTCAGTGAGGGATATTTTTGGTCAGTGGAACGAAAAATTGCAGCGTCCGGAAGTGTTTGATTTTTTAAATGGTTTAATTCGCAATAAAGAAAATGTTCGTGTTTTCCCTATTTCTAACTGGACAGAGCTAGATGTCTGGGAGTATATCCGCGATCAACATATTGAAATCCCCTCAATCTATTTTGCCCATAAGCGTAAAGTATATTATAAAAATGGTCAGTGGATGCCGGTTAGTGATTTGTTGCATATCTCAAAGAATGAAATCAAAACCAAGCAGGTGCGATTTCGAACTGTAGGCGATTTAAGTTGTACAGCTGCAGTACTCTCCGAAGCGAATGACATAGATTCCGTCATAAAAGAAATCAAAAAATCTTCTTTTTCCGAAAGAGGAGCACGGATGGATGACAAACGCTCAGAAGGAGCTTTGGAAGAACGTAAAAAGGTAGGTTATTTCTAGAAGTTGAAAGACGTAATTAGAATATCTACTGCCGGCAGTGTTGATGACGGTAAAAGTACCTTAATAGGGAGGCTTTTGTATGAAACCAAATCACTGAAAGCGGATCAACTTCAGCATATTGAAGAAAAAAGTATACTTTCCAATAAGGGATACATTGATTTTTCCCTAGTTACTGATGGATTACTGACAGAGCGTCGTCAAGGCATCACAATTGATGTATCATATATTTACTTACAAACTGAATTTGGTCGCTACATAATAGCCGATTCTCCTGGTCATGTTGAATATACTCGTAATATGGTCACAGGGTCTTCAACCGCTGATGCGGCAATTATTTTACTAGATGCACAAAAAGGTGTTTCTGAACAAACAATAAGGCATATCAGAATCGCTTCCCTCCTTGGAATTCCTCAGTTAGTTTTTGCCATCAACAAGATGGATTTAATAGATTACAATCAGGATGAATTTGACCGAATTAGAAAAGACATCTTGGATTTACATCAACCTATTAATGGAATCTTCCAAGAACGTCATTTTATACCAATTTCAGCATTGCATGGGGACAATATTGTTCATGAAAGTACCAATTTCTCTTGGTACGAAGGCCGTGTACTGATTGACATAATTGAGGATTTAAAAACATTTCATTCCCCTTCTGATGATGCGGTTCTAAATGTTCAATATGTCTTACGTCCAAAAGATGAATGGGGAACTGTTCACAGAGGTTATGCAGGGAAAATTGCTTGTGGTAGATTTACCACAGGGATGAATGTAACTGTATCACCCGGAGGAATGCATTCATCTGTCAAACGGATTGAACATTTAGGGGAACCTGTCGAGATTGTTAATACCGATGAAAATGTTACCCTTTATCTAAATGATCATATTGATATTTCTAGGGGTTCTGTTATTGTTTCAAACCCTCATTCTTTAATACCTACCACCCGAATTAATGCCACGATCTGCTGGATGGAGCGTGCCTGTCTAGAAATAGGAGGTAAATTTTGGATTCAGCACGGGGTAACACGTATTCTTTGTATCGTTTCAGAAGTTGAGGGAAAAATGAATCTATTAACTGGGGAAATCCAAGATGTAAAACGACTAGAAATGAATGACTTGGGTAGAGTTCAATTTCAATTGGGTCAGCAACTTTTGGTCAGACCCTTTGCTGAAAACAAATCACTGGGGTCGTTTATCCTAATCAACTATTTAACCAATAATACAGCAGGAGTAGGTTTTGTTTTATGATTTTTTGGCTCTAATCACTTTGTTGTGGATTAGAATTCGTTTAAAACGAAAGCTATATGTAGATAAAAATCTACTCATGTTGACTTACCCCCTTTTTCCCTTTACGACCATACATGATCCAAGGTATTTTTAAGGTTAGGTGTACCATCGCCCGATTCGACAAGGAACACTCTTTACTCCCAAAGTTGTTCCCTCTCAGAGGGTTTTGGAAGAAGGAACACGCTCCGATGTCCCTGATGTTATTGGCAGCATTGATATCCGCATT
>MPMN01000086.1 GCA_002238525.1 Flavobacteriaceae bacterium bin25 | reverse complement strand
CCCGCATTATTCATACTAGTCTCAGATTAGACCTTTTGGTCTAAATATTTCCCTTTTGCGTTTTCAAGGAAGAGAGTTTTTCAGGTTTATAATGTTTTAATTTGTACGGATCGTTTTTTTTATCAAAAGGAAGCCTCCCAAACATGAAATCATCTAAATCTCGCCTGATTTGAGCATAGATATCCCATTAAGAAAGGCTTTCTTTTTTTTTGAAAAGGATATGTGGTAGGTTACTTTACATCTATAATCGAATTAATGAAACAATAACTCTTCCAGTAACTTCTGGTGAACAAAACTCTTTGAAAATCGATAATGAACTCGGGTCTTTGTTATCTTAACCGTTGCGGCCACTTTCAGTAAATAGGTCCGAATGGAACTGACCTGCCAGTTATGGGCTTTTTCATGATCGGTTTCTTGAATCCCCTGTCTGATCCTCAATCCTAAATTAAAGGATATGGAACTGATGAACAACCGAAGATAATTCGCCCAGAAACGATGATCCGATAGCCGATCAGCAAAACACATGTTTTTCATCTCTTTGATCCTGTTTTCACTAGCATCCCCTCGTTTGACATAAAAATCATAGTAAATATCTTTGGCGGTGCCTTCCAAGTTTGTTACTACAAAACGAGTGTCTAAGCCTTTGCCTGTGCTCTCTATCTTGGCAACTACCTTCTCAGAGGAGCACCAAGAGGAAGCCTTGTAATCAAAGTCCCGCATTTCTATATGTTTCTCTCCTTTCAGATAATAGTCATTGTACACCTCCTCATGGGTTAATTCTATTTTTCTCCTTAGGTTTCTGTTACTGGGAATACCAATACAATAGTCTACCTTCTTCTTTCTTAACATTGTATAGACCTCAGGGCTACTATATCCCGCATCAGCTCGAACTTTTATCCTTATCTGGGGATACACCTCTCTGATCTTATCAATCATACGCTCCAGTATATTCACCGCCCATTTACTGGTGTGCACATTGCCAGGACGAAGAACAGGCAAAATGATTTGACCTGTTTGTCCATCGTGGAAAAACAACTGATTGTATATCGTATGGTCATAGAATCCATTGAACAAAGAAAACTCTTGACTCCCATGGGTCTTATCATCAGTGGAGTCCACATCAATGATCATCTCTTCCCGGTCTTTAAGCGTTGTGATATACTCCTCTATCATCTGTTCAGATAAAGACCAAATTTCACTCCTACCCACACTATTTTCAAAGCGACTCAGAGTAGGTTGTGAAGGTAATCTACCTCCAAATATCTGTCCAAGTGCAGGATCATCTTTCAAATGCTCAACATCATTACAATCCTCATAGCCCAACAAAACAGTATAAACCCGATATTTCAACAATGTATACATGGAATACTTCACCAAACACTGCTTAGGTCTATCAAAAAGCCTATTACAATAACGAAGGATACATTTAGTATTTCTTTCGATCTTTTCAAGAAGGATAACCGATCCATCCGAAGTGGTTCTTTCTCCTTTAAAATCACCGGAAATAACCCGATTCCCTTGATAAAATATAGAGTTCATAAATCAATAATTTTTATGGATTAAAAAATGCGTCTAAATGCATATAAACGGCTGTAAGATAATAAAATAAATCTAATTATAAGCTTTTAGTATGAATTATTCGGGTGAAGCCTCTCCAGAGATTGTGCTATTCCAACTAGGTGGATATTTTAGTTTTTAAAGAATTTTGAAATACAGTCTTCATTCCGTTTGAATACTTTCCTGGGACTTGTAATAATCAGATTAAATATGAGCCGGTTGAGTAGTTTTGCGGTTCACGAACTACAAGTCAGTGTGTGTCTCTGAATTCATTCGACTGCAGAAGTCCTTTGTTGCCATACCTTAGAAAAGACAAACTTATTAGATTAGCCACTAATCCTACTATAACCTTGCCTTAAGAAAAATGTTTTATGGATGAGCAGAGATACACATACCAAGGAGATTTTAACATTGATGATACTTACCTCCAGAAAATACGAATATCCAAGGCACTACTAGAACCAAATGATGCTCGTTGGATTAAAAAAAGTCAAAAAATCACCATTGGCAATCTAGAAATCTCAGGTGGGTATTTTTATCTTGGGACAAAAATGCTTAACCTAACTCTGACTGACCAAGATCCATCACTTATCAACCCAGATTTGAAAATTCGTCTTTTGAAAAAGGGCTCCCTCAAGGATCATGGATATTATCCTATTATCAACTATAAATATTTTACCCTTACTGAAAAGGGTAATTATCTGAAATGGTTGGCTTCTGATCGCACCGAAACGGATATACATCATGCATTTATCGAATTCTATTTCATGGGTATTGAGCGTCGAATACTTGTGGATGCTAGACTGGAGTTAGTTTCTGATGATGAGTATGTTGAATTGTTTCAAGAATTACAACGATTGTTAACTGCCTATAATAATGTCTATCCCTATCTGCTCAATCACATAAAAATGCTCATGGAAGTTATGGCCATTCTGAGGCCTAATCTGCTTCCAATAAATTATTTATTGAATCATCCTACTAGCGATTCTATATTGGTCAATTGTATTCTAACTGTTGAGCACAAAAAAAACATTCCATTAACTCCCGAATTAGCACTTGCTCATTATGTATCAACCAACACTAAATCATTGCCCCCGAGATTTGATCGTTGTATGGATAAAATTCATCAACGATTTATTCAAGTCTTCAAAAAGTTTCATCCAAATGGACTGAAATTAAAACCCGCCAGATGGAATTTGATTGGTCATTATTCTCCCTTAAACAAAGGGATAGAAAACTCGAAGGCAGGCTATGCTGCCAAAGACTGGAAAGTAAAGGACTTTTCAAATCGCTTCTATGATCATTATAAGATGATTGAAGAATGCAAAAAAGATGTTGAGCCTTATGCCGAATACCTGAAACTACAATCATCATTAAAATCTGATGCACTCGCCACTCTTTTGATGCCAAGAGGCTTGCATGACCCAAAAGCAATTGAAATAATTAAAAACTTTTATGGCTGGGCTAATGCAAAATTTCGTGAAAAAGGGCCCTTTGTAACTGATTTTAGCGAATTATGGAGATTCACTAGACTAGAGCCCATCGAAAAGCTATTAAAAAGGGAACAGAAGAATCTCCATCTACTTTCATACCATTCTGGCATAGTAATCATTCCTCATCATTCTAATTATGCTTCAAAGTTGAAAATTGATGGTAAAGTGGGGTTATTTTTTGATGAAGAGATGGCGACTTGGGAACTTTCTTCCATACACCAAATCATGGAAGTGACCATCTATGGTTGTATTCTAATCGCTAGAACAGGTAATAAGGAAGTGACCACCAAACAAATCAATTTCATTGAAGGAATCATTGAGGATAACATTTTTCTTAGCAAATTAGAAAAAAAGTCTTTGAACACCTTTTTGCTATGGCAACTAGCATCACCTAGCTCTTCTAGATTACATAATCCTT
This sequence comes from Flavobacteriaceae bacterium bin25, assembly GCA_002238525.1. Classification (GTDB taxonomy): domain Bacteria; phylum Bacteroidota; class Bacteroidia; order Flavobacteriales; family Flavobacteriaceae; genus Bin25. The sequence goes on along the minus strand of MPMN01000086.1, from coordinate 3,354 downwards.
TTCTAGATAATTGTGATGACATTTTACAATTGGCTATCAAGAGTTTGTTGATTGAAATGGCAGAATTATCAGGTAACATCGGTTATTCCATAATGAATGTTTTAAGAAAATTATTTCGAATGTTTAAAATGGAAAAACAATTTCTTAAGACCATACCAAAAACTATTCCCAGCAAACCCAGCCTCTGGAAATCTATATTTTCTTCAGCTGTTGATAAGGTTGGTTCGCCTTCCGATGGATTAACCTTTGCCAGTTGGGTTAGGCCTGGGCAAAAAGTGGTCCATAGAAACATTGAAATTACTGGAGGGTTTTTCTATCATGGTGATATATTGGTTGCGTATAACCAATTTAAACAAGATGTTTCGTTGATTTCTGAACGAAGTTTGAACTATAGTTTATCTTCCTTATACTATAGCTCAAATTACAAGAGAAGTCCTCATTGGCATGATCTTTATCCAAACGATTGGGCTGATAAATATCTCCGGTGGCTAGGTTCAGATAGATCAGATCCCGATATAAAGTTGGATTATCTTATCCTTTACATTGGCGGACTAGAACGCAGAATAATTATTGATTCCGTAAGGGGGGGATGATGTTGATGATGATGAGTATCAGGAAATCTTTAATGAAATCGAACGATTAAGCAATATGATTAGACCATGGCAACCCAAGCTTAATAAATTTCTTATGCATCTGTTGGAAATCATGGCCATTTTACGACCAGGGATGGTCAGTTTAAAAAGGATTACTATATCCCAAAAATCACATAATCCTTGGCTGGAGTACCAATTATCCCTTTGGGCTTCGAAAAAGAAACCTTTAACTGCGTGGATTGCATATTTGTTAGCAGCTAAAAGCATCAATGCCGAGACTGATATTCAGCTAGATGTAGAAGATGATGTCTACAAATGGTTTGCAATCCTAATAGAAAAAAATCTTCCAAAAATGCACAATCTTCATAGAAAAGACCGTCCTTTTACCTTTTCCTATTGGCCAATAAATCCAAGCTTGTTGAGAGCTAATTTTACGCCTGATAAATCCCTTCAGCAAACCAAGCTTGATGACCTCCCCTTTGGAGACATGAGCGACCTATTTTATAAGGCTAAATATGACCTAGCCCACGCAACTAAATATCTGAGTAATTGTCATTCGACAAAAGAAGATTTATGCTACATCTGTCTATTACCGAAATCATTTTATACCAACGAGCAAAAGGCTAAAATCAAAAATTTTACTGATTGGGTAGACCATATAGTAGAAGAACATCATGGATATGTTATTGGAAGTAAGTTATTGGAAAAAGTAGTGCAAGGCGATCCATCTAGAGGCGAATATTCCCCGACAGATTTAATTGGAATTGTCACTGATGAACTAGGCTATGTTTTTGCACCTGATCCACGATTTTACAAGACAAAATTCAAGGAAAGCAATACTTTTTGTATCATCAAATATCCCCATAATGTATCTGTTATTGAGACTAGAAGAGTATATAATCGAGTATTTCTGCATGCTAAAATGGTTGCCATGGTGGGTTATTATTCAGCTTCAGAGAAAAACCTCAAGGCTTTCCAAGATATTTTGGATACAATCATCACAAATGAAAAAAGATTAAATGACGATCAAAAAGCTGTTTTGAGGGCTTATGCCTACTTGTGGCTTGTTTCCCGTTCAACTATCGCTGGTATATCCAATCAGGCTAAGATTTTGACTCCAAACCAAAAAATACAGGTATGTCAATCCCTTATCTCTGTAGGATTAGTCAATGGAAGTGTCAATCGCAAGTCCCTAAATCGGATAGAAAAATTTTATGAGATTCTGGGGCAACCTCCAAAGAGGGTGATGACAGACATTTTGGAGCACAAATCAATGTTATCTGGATTTACATCAACAGCCAAAAGAAGTAGTGGTACCAAAACTGTAAAACTTCTAAAAAAAGATGTGAACAAGCAAAAAGCCATTACTGCCCAAACTCAAAAATTGTTGGGTAAAATATTTGAAGATCCGGAAGATGAAGAAGAAACTCATTCTAATAAAAATCAACCCGTTGGTGATAATTATTATCCATTATTTAAAGAACTAATCACCAGGGAAAGGTGGGAGTTATCTGAAGTGGAAACATTATGTAAAAAGTACAACATACTCGTCGGCGCTTTTTTAGAAACACTAAACGACAAATCCTTTGAATTAACGGATGAACCATTGATAGAACAAGAGGGAGATTTTATAGATTTGAACCTGGATTTGGCACCAGAGATTGAGAGTAAATGGCAAACAGAAAAGTAACAGCATATATCAATGAAAATCAGACAAAAACAACGAGATTCCATCATTAATTCCTTGAAAGGTGGGGTAACACCAAAAATTGGTTTAGAGCACATCCAAGTTGGTCGCCTAAATGAAATCAAGGCACTGAACAAAGACATAGACCACATCATTGATGGAGGTGCTCGGTTTAGGTTAATCATCGGGGCCTATGGTTCAGGGAAAACCTTTTTCATGCATCTGATACGCCTTATTGCTTTGAAAAAAAAACTGGTGACCGTCAATGCTGATTTATCACCAGAAAGGAAAATTTATTCTACAACCGGTCATGCCATCAATTTGTATGCTGAATTGATCAAAAATATGTCAACCAGAGCAAAACCAGATGGAAATGCCTTGTCTAGTGTGGTTGAAAAGTTCATCACTTATGCCATTTCAGAGTCAACTCAATCGGGAACATCGGTAAGTAGCATCATCCAAAGGAAGTTGCATTCTTTTACAGAATATGTTGGCGGGTTTGATTTTGCTTCTATAATCGAAGCTTATTGGCGAGGATATAATAATGATGACGAAACCCTAAAATTAAATGCCATACGATGGTTGCGGGGAGAATATAGAACAAAAGTAGAAGCCCGAAGAGACTTGGGGGTACGAACAATTATCAAAGATGATTCGGTTTATCATCATCTGAAGCTGATGAGTCTATTTGTTCGTCAAGCAGGTTATTCTGGACTACTGGTTGAGCTTGATGAGATGGTCAATCTATACAAATTGAGCACTACTAGGGCAAGAACTTCCAACTACGAACAAATCTTGAGGATATTGAATGATTGTCTTCAGAGTTCAGCTGAGCATATTGATTTTTTACTTGGGGGCACTCCTGAATTTTTAATAGATCCCAGAAAAGGGCTCTATAGAGTTATGCTGCTTTACAATCAAGACTCGAAGAATGCAGACTCAAGTCGCTAATGCAACTTTAGGAGGAGAGCAAATGCAACTTAAATTTTATCAGAAAAGAGGGAGAGAACCCCCTCTTTCTGACTAGATAAATGATTAAATTGCCCTAATAAAATAAAAAAAAGAAAATATGAG
>MPMN01000085.1 GCA_002238525.1 Flavobacteriaceae bacterium bin25 | reverse complement strand
CTCGGGAGATGGCAAGGGCAGTTCGGCGGTCGGCAAAACAGGTTACGGCAAGTACAGCTACTTGGCATCCTATCGTGGTCGGTGACATGGAGGTGGGTAGGCTTTCGGTGTACAGGACCGATGGAATAGGCAGGCCATGGCATCCCATAGGAACACAGCATCCGGAGATTGTCTATGCTGCCCAGAGACTGGTCTATGATGGTGTACTTACATTCAATGGTCATCATGAGACCTTAAAAATAGAGTTTACCACCATTGGTAAATTGTTTGCCGTTGGACCTACTCATGATCGGATTGGTCATATACATCGTAAAGATCCTCGTGGTGCATTTGTATTCTATCCTCTGAGAGATGATGCGGATGTCCTGGGAAGTGATCGTTCACTTTGGCATGCCGACAGTGAAAAACAAAAGAAATTGATCGTTCTTCCGACGCATAAGGGGACCGGAGCAAAAGGTGTCGGCTCTGAACAACAGCGCCAGGATATGAGGAGTTGCCGAAGTACGCTTTTATACGCCAGAAATTTGGGATGGGCTTCCCAATCACTTGTTGCTGCCTCAACCGAAAGACTAGTACACGGGGGAAGGTCTTGGACAACCCTCCAAACGGAAAGAAATGAAAGACTACTCAAGGTTTTTTCTCTCTGGGCTAATTCAACTTTAGGGATGATGGTACACTGGACTCAAGGTCAAAGAACACAAAATGGTCGATCAACACTTCAAATCAAAGCAATAAAAGATATTCCTTGTCCGGATTTCTCACGTCTTACAGACAAGGCATTGACCAGGTCAGAAAGTGCCTTTGATGCTATTGCAAAAAAAGGATTAAAACCTACTTGTTTGGCTCATGTAGATCCTATTCGAAAAGAGATTGACCATGCCATAGGAGAATTACTCGAATTAACAGAAAAGGGGGGAAAGTCAGTTCCGATCATCAGAAAAATTTGGTGTAGCGAACCTTCCGTTCATGGGTTTAACCGTCAAGCTCTTTCATTATTGTGAAATAACGAATACAATAAGTCTTATGTTGTGAAAGCTTCTCATTTTAGATTTTCTATGATTGATAATCAGTACCTCCGTTTTTTCATTTTGATTGTTTGATACAAACACCGAAGTTGCCCTTTTCTATAGCCTCTGGTAAATAGTTGTCATAGGGTATGTTAATCTCGTGAGGGCGGGTTAACTATACTTTCAATTTGTTACACAAACCAAATCAAATAAAAAGGAATGATTACACAATAAACGCGGTAGTGCCAAAATAGATTTTGATAAAAGCAATCAAAAAAGATATGTAGAAATTTTAAAAATAAAAAAGTACATTTGCAGAGTCTAAAATCGAACCTTGACAACATATACTGCTTTTAACGAGTATTTCTATTACTTTTTTTCTAAGAAGTAAGGACTTTGTCATAAGTAGTGTAAGTGTATTTTTGCTAAGTCCTGTTTTTCAGGACTTTTTTTTTGTAAAATATGAATCAAAATCAGATGAGTAGAGTAGCCATACAAGGAATAGAAGGTTCCTTTCACCATATTGTTGCGAAGCAATATTTTGGTGAATCAGTCGAAACCCTAAACTGTAGTACTTTCGATCAGTTAATAGACTCAATCAAATCTGATGATTGTCAATTTGGGGTTATGGCAATTGAGAATTCTATTGCAGGATCAATACTACCAAACTACTCGTTAATTGACAACGGTCAGATGACCATAGTTGGAGAACATCTTTACAGTATCGGCCATCAATTGATGGCTCTTTCAGGACAGGCAATCGAAGATATCAAGGAGGTGCATTCCCATCCAATGGCTTTACTTCAGTGCAAAAATTACTTTCTACAATACCCTCATATTAGACTTGTTGAAGCACAGGATACAGCGGAAGAGGCCAAACGGATTGTTGAAAATAAAATTCGTGGTTTAGGGGCAATAGCATCCAGGGAAGCAGCTGGGATTTTTGGATTGAATATTCTAAGTAGCGGCATTCAAACAATTAAAAATAATGTCACTCGATTTGTCATTATTCAACATAAAGATAGAGCAACAAGATGCCAGAAAGTGAATAAAGCCTCTTTGAAGTTCATGTTAGAACATCAGAGGGGTAGCCTTGCAACAGTCCTTAATTTAATGAGCGATCGTCATTTAAATCTGACTAAAATACAATCACTTCCAGTTATTGAGACACCCGGAAAATATGCCTTTTTTGTTGATGTAGTATTTGAAGAATATAAAGAATATGAAAAGGCACGTAAAATGATTGAAATAATTGCCACTCAATTGAAGATATTGGGAGAATTTACCGACAAAAAGTATGATCAAGATAGCTGATAGACTTTCAGAAGTTCAAGAGTACTATTTTTCAACTAAACTCCGTCAGGTTGAAAAAATGAAACATTCAGGTATACCGATTATCAATATTGGTATAGGTAATCCGGATTTGTTTCCACATCCTTCAGTTTTAGCATCTTTAACTGCATCCCTCCAAGACCCTAATGCTCATGAATATCAGAGTTACCAAGGATTGGTTGAATTGCGTCAAGCCATGGCTGATTTTTATAAAGAGCAATACAAGGTAATACTAAATCCCAAAGATGAAGTATTGCCATTAATTGGGTCAAAGGAGGGGATTGCCCATATTGCATTGGCTTATTTAAACAAGGGGGACAAAGCACTGATTCCGAATCCTGGCTACCCAACTTATAGTTCGGTTACCAAGCTGATGCAGGTCAAGCCAATTTATTATGACTTATATAAGGAAAATGATTGGCAACCAGATTTTAAAGCTCTTGAGAAAATCAATCTAAGGGGGGTAAAACTAATGTGGATTAACTACCCTCATATGCCTACTGGAGCAAAAGCTTCAGATCAAACGTTTAGTAAATTAATCCGATGGGCAATAAGAAATAACATTTTATTGGTCAACGATAATCCCTATGGTCTTATCAATAACAATCGCCCAAAGAGTATTCTTAATTACCCTAATGCGATTCAGGTGGCTATAGAACTTAACTCTCTGAGTAAATCATTTAACATGGCAGGGTGGCGAGTTGGGATGGTCTGTGGCAATTCCAAATTACTCAATCCTATTCTTAGAGTGAAAAGCAACTTTGATTCTGGTATGTTTTATGCGGTCCAAAAAGGAGCTATTCAAGCACTTAAATTGTCCCATAATTGGTTTGAAAAACTTGATCAAGCCTATAATAAAAGAAGAAATCTCGTGGAAAAATTAGCCTTAAAATTGGGGGCAAGCTTTGAAAGCAATCAGGTAGGATTATTTTTGTGGGCTAAAATTCCAAACGGTGAGGCATCCTCAGAGCATTATATTGAAAAACTTCTTAACAAATATCATATTTTCACAACCCCAGGGACTGTATTCGGACCAAATGGCCAAGGATACTTTCGACTTTCTTTGTGCGTGAAACAAGATGATATTCAAAGAGCAATTGATAGAATAAAATGAAAATTGGAGTAGTCGGATTAGGATTAATTGGAGGTTCTATTGCCCTTTCCTCTAAATACCGTTACATTGATTGTCATGTCTATGGTATGGATGTTAATTCCGAGCATCTCCAAATGGCTAAGCAGCTAAAAATAATTGATCATCAGTTAGATGAGACTTCCTATGAAGATCTTGATATTCTAATTCTATCCACTCCGGTAGATGTGGCTATAAAATTAATTAGTCCGCTTTTGGATAAGATTGGTCCGAACACTCTTTTGATGGATACGGGATCAACCAAAAGATTGATTTGTAGAAGTATTGCTAATCATACAAAAAGAGAACAATTTTTGGCAGCACATCCTATTGCCGGGACAGAGTTTTCTGGTCCAAAAGCGGCTACCAACCGATTATTCACCAAACAGACCATGATTTTTTGTGAAACAGAAAAAACCCGTGCATCATTATTGGATGTAGGATATAATTTTATTGAAAAACTCCAGATGAGGGTATTGACCATGGCTCCAGAAGATCATGATAAGCACATTGCCTATGTTTCTCATCTTTCTCATATTTCGTCATTTATGCTTGGTAAAACAGTGATGGATAAAGAAGAAAAATCTGATAATGTCATTTATCAAATGGCTGGAAGTGGTTTTGCATCAACTGTCAGGCTGGCCAAGAGCAATCCAACGACGTGGACCTCAATATTCAAACATAACCAACAAAACATTTTGCAAGTTCTCAAGCAGTATATTGATAAGCTTGACAAGTTCAAGTCCTTGCTCGAAAACGAAGATTTTGAAACAATCAGACAACAGTTGGAAAAATCGAACGAAATAAAACCTATTTTAAAAGGAATTCACTCAAACCATATTCAATAAACACAGTAATGGAAAATTCTAAACAAATGCGCAATTGGTTAGATAATTTCAATCTACCTCATCCCTTGGTCATAGCCGGACCTTGCAGTGCAGAAACGCAACAACAGGTTCTAAAAATTGCACATCAATTAAAAGATACGGATGTTTCTATTTTTAGGGCTGGTGTATGGAAACCTAGGACAAGACCAGGTAATTTCGAAGGAGTTGGGGCAATTGGACTTAAATGGCTCCAAAAAGTCAAAGAAGAAACCCAGCTACTGACCACAACAGAAGTAGCCAATAAACATCATGTCGATCTTGCACTAGAACATGATATCGATATATTGTGGATTGGTGCTCGTACCACTGTAAATCCATTTATGGTTCAAGAAATTGCTGATGCACTCAGGGGTACTGAAAAGATTGTGTTGCTAAAAAATCCAATTAACCCCGATATTTCTCTGTGGTTGGGAGGTCTAGAGCGATTATATGCAGCAGGGGTTAAAAATTTAGGATTGATACACAGGGGGTTTTCTACCTATGACAAGACCAAATACAGAAATATCCCAGAATGGCAAATTCCTATTGAGGTTCAAAAGAGATTTCCTGATATACCGCTAATATGTGATCCATCTCATATCGCTGGAAGAAGAGATTTGATTTTTTCTTTGAGTCAATTGGCTCTTGATTTGAATTTCGATGGACTGATGATTGAATCTCATTGGGATCCGGATAATGCTTGGAGTGATGCAAAACAACAGATCACTCCACAGACGTTGGTTCGTTATATGAAAGATCTCAAGATGAAGATCCCGACTTTTGATGAAAAAGATTATCGTACCGAATTGGAAAAGATGCGTGCTGAAATCAATATCATTGATCAGCAATTGATTGGTATTTTAGATAAACGTATGGAGGTGGCCAACAGAATAGGACAATTAAAAAGTGACAATAATGTAGCTATCCTTCAAGCTCGTCGATGGAATGAAATTCTTGGAAACATGATTTCCGAGGGGGTTGAAAAAGGTTTATCTAAAGAATTCATTATGAAAGTCTATAAAGCAATACATCAGGAATCGATAAACCATCAAAGAAAAATAGTTAACCAGAACAATCAATCACCAAAAGACCAGAAATAGATGAGGATATTTTGCTTGACTGAAAGTAATTTAGTTTCCAATTTCTTTGAGTAATTCGTTAATAATTTTATAGTCTATAGTCTTAGTATCTGCTTTATCATAAATGTTGAGAAGATATAAAGTTTGCTGATCTAAATATGTAATAATCCTAGCTCCACCAGATTTTCCCTTACCTTTAGAACGTATCAATAATCTAACTTTATAACAGTGCAGAGATAATCATCTTTTAACAAAGGGTACTTTTTCAGTAACTTTTTCAAATCACGTCTAAATCTAGTAGTGGGGATTAGATTACAATTCATTCACCAATTCTCTTGCAGGTATCCCTTTGCGTTTTCCAGCTCTAATCAACTTCATTTCTTCTGCCGATTCTTTGATACCATCCAATATCTCGTCTTTCTTCGATTTGACTTCATCAATTTCCATAAATGGTAAGAACCGTAGTACTTTTAGAATAATGGGTCCAATTTTATCGTTGACATTTAATACTAGTTTCATAACAAAAACGAATTGATACTTCTCCAACGCAAATTTAGCAATTAATTTATATATACTTAAATAGTAACATCTTTGCATTAAATACCTAAAAAATGCATTAGATTTAGGATGTTTATTGAATTTATGAGAATATTTGACAGATAGTTGAAATGCCTCCAAAATTAGATATATATTCTCAATCGCATTTTGGGAAACAAAGTGTCTTCTTTTGGGTAAATATCATGTAGTACTTCGAAATGGTTCTAATCACTTTATTGTGGATTAGAATTCGTTTAAAACGAAAGCTATATGTAGATGAACATCTACTCATGTTGACATACCCCCTTTTTCCCTTTACGACCATGCATGATCCAAGGTGTTTTTAAGGTTCGGTGTACCATCGCCGTATCCAACAATGAACACTCTTTACTCCCAAAGTTGTTCCCTCTCAGAGGGTTTTGGAAGAAGGAACACGCTCCGATGTCCCTGATGTTATTGGCAGCATTGATATCCGCATTCATAGAAAATCCACAGCTTAAACATGTAAATTCCGATTGTGATGTTCGATTCTTTTTGTCCCTAGTCCCACATCGGCTACACTCTTGTGAGGTATAATGAGGAGGAATTTTAATCACTAGCATTTTTTGTCCTAGATAAATTTCAAACCCTGTGACAGGGATCAATTTTATGCCATGCCGTTTTTAAAATCACTCTATTCAACCCCGATTTCTGCTTCACGTTTTTGCCCGGATTGTCCATCGTTCCTTTAGCTGATTTGGTCATATTCTTGGTTTTCAAATCTTCCAAAACCGCTAGTAAAGAACTACTGGATATCTTTTTGCATATTTTTCTTAGTGCATCATTTCTTTTGTTTTTTATTTTTTTGTGTTTCTTGGCTATAAGGATATTCGTTTTGTAGGCTTTATTACTGCCATGTTGTTTTTTGGATCTTTTTCTTTGAAGAACTTTCATCCTCTTTTCTTCCTTTTTAGTATCCGCCAGAAAATGAATCTGTCCATTACTATCGGCTACTTGACCTACATTCCTATCTATACCTACAATATTATCTATATCTATATGGCCTATTTGTTTTTCAACAGCATCTACTTCACACTGAATAGACA
>MPMN01000010.1 GCA_002238525.1 Flavobacteriaceae bacterium bin25 | reverse complement strand
AGGGTTCAATCAAAATATTGGTGGTTGGGATGTGAGCAATGTAACTGATATGAGTTTTATGTTTGCTCATTCACCCTTTAATCAGGATATTGGGGTTTGGGGTGGTAAGACCGAAAAGGTGCTTACGATGAGTCATATGTTTGCCTATAATAGATCCTTCAATCAAAATATTCGAAATTGGGTTATGCTTGATCTGGAGGATACCAGTTATATGTTTTGGAATGCTACCTCATTTAATCAAGATATCAGTAGTTTGAGTCTGGTAAATGTGCAGACTACAAGGGGTATGTTTCAAGCTGCTAGATCGTTCAATAGTCCTATATACGGTACTGGTATTTGGAATGCTGACGATATGAGTTATATGTTTCACCTTGCCACCTCTTTCAATCAAGATATTGGTCATTGGGATGTGGCATCTGCGGAGGATGTGACCGGAATGTTTAAGTTTGCCAGATCATTTAATCAGGATTTATCCGGTTGGAGTTTTTGGAGCGGCTTGACAAAATGTAGTGATTTTGTTAGAAAAGCTCCTGGTTATGCATTTCCTGATGATAAAAAACCTACTTTCCCAAACACATGTCAGTAATAATGGGCATAAACGTTACTTCATGCACTAGATTTCTTGTCAAAGCTTGTCCGCCAAAAGGATGACCTGCATGGAAGAGATATATAATTTCTTATTGCGATGATACCGATAGGGTTAGAATGAGTTTTGTTTTAGCTGATTGTATTACATCTTGGGTGATAATCTTCGAGGACTTTTCGAAGAAAACTACTTGAAAGGTGGGTTTAAACATCAATGAAAACTTTGCGTTATGATTTTACATAGCGCATTCTTGATAAATGAGTTTTTCAACGGCACCAAATTAGGAGTACGACTTCTTCAAGTCAATTTTTCAAAACATCAACCCTATCCTTGACTATAAATCTACAGAATTGATTAAACTATAGTTGATTTAGTCATGTTATGGTCTTTTTCGGACGGAAAAACGAAAGAATTGACTAAAGACCACATCAGTTTTTCCTGGCTTTGTCGGTTTGGTGCAATATGACCTGAATTATTCATACTAACCTCAAATTAGACCTTTTATTCCAAATCTTTCCTTTTTGAGATTACAAGAGAGAGATATTCTTCGTGCTCATTAGTATTTTAATTAAAATGAAGCCCGGTGAACATGAAATCATGTAGATTTTGCATGATTTGAGCGTAGCTATCCCAATAAGGAAGGTTTTTTATAGGAATCTCTATAAATCAAGGATTTAATCGCAAGTTTATCTTTTGTAAGTAGTTGTGAATCAAATTTTCTGGTTTATTAGAATTTACTAAGCACTACATTTTTACAATTTGATGATATTGGAATTCTTCTTGACTGGTATTCATGGGAGGAGAGTTAGATATTTGTCATAAAACACGCAGCAAATACGCACTAAAGTATGAAAAAGTTACTCATAACGAATCCACTAAATGATAAAAACGTATATATCAAATGTTCACAGCGTGCCGATTACTGTGGAAAGTTGCATTAATGGGTTTAATAAAGGCATATATATCAAAGTAATAAAACTAGATGATTACCTCAATAAATGGAAATGCCCAAATAAATATTGAAAGACAAATATGCCTGGTATGGGTAGGTACTAAGATTCAGAATTATCTTTTATCTCCTTATCGGTTTTCTTTTCCTCGCTTGATGCACTCTTGAATTCTTTAATTCCACGACCAAGACCTCTCATTAGTTCGGGAATTTTCCTTCCTCCAAACAGCAAAAGAAGCACCAAGGCTATTAAAAGAATTTGTGGAAGACCTGGCATTCCAAGAAGAATAGTGATTAAAAGCATAGACATCGGAATCAAGTAATAGTCAAATGTAAGCAATATATGGGTCCGAAGACACAAAGTAAAAATGATAATTGAATTTTTTACTCATTTTGACCTGTAGAATACCATTATTGATCAAAAATAGGGTGTAGCAATGAACACAAGCTAAGTGGACAACACAGTATCTATCGCATTGGTGAACACTTCTTTGGGAGAAATGCCAACAAATCGTTCAATGATGGTCCCATTATGAAACAATATAACGGTTGGAATGCTTCTAATTCCATACTTCCCGGCAAAGGTCTGGTTGATGTCTACATTGATCTTCCCAACAATAGCTTTATCTTGATATTCATCAGCTATTTCATCAATCGTGGGCCCGAGGGTCAAACAGGGACCACACCAGGGAGCCCAAAAATCAACTAAAACAGGTTTGTCGGATTTTAGGACTTGGTCTTCGAAAATCGAATCTGTAATTTCTAGCGACATATTATTTTATTGGATTGCAAAGGTAAGTCATTTAAGAGAGCAAAAAGGAAAAGAAGATATTTATTTGCGCTACCGAGCTACCGAGATTTCTGTTACTGGTCATATCTCTTTACCAAAAAACAAGATCAATGTTTCAAAACTAGATCGAAGTTGATGTTCTGTGTTTCAAGTTCTTTTAATAAGCTTGAGTCGACATTTGAATTTTTCGTTAGTTGAACAAGTGAATTACCGTTTTTCAATTCTTTATCCTCTATTTCAAAGCGAATTAAGCTGGTGCCTGTACGGTTTTTAAATACGGAAACAATAGAATCAACTTTATTATTATCCAAGTCATTAAGGTATAGTGGAATCTTTAAATGTTTTAACCTCTTTTCGAAAAGACCCTTTAAATTTTCGAACTCAATATAATTAACTCTTGGTTCATCAAGATTTGACGAATTAGAAAGTTGACTCTTTAATTGTATAGTCATACAAACAAATTTTCCGTCCTCAATAAACTCAACAAATCTTTTGTACTGTTCACCAAAAATCAGAAATCTACTGCTTGAGGTTTTGTCTTCCAACATGAAAGATGCATATGGATTACCGCTTTTGCTTTGCCTATGATTAACATTTGTAATTATTCCACCTAATGAGAACTGCTTTGCCCCAACCAATTGATTTCTTTTGGTGCTAAAATCATAAACTGAATAATTAACAAATTCCTTCATCTCGTAATAAAAATCATCCAGCGGATGGGCAGAAAGGTAAAAGCCTATATATTTTTTCTCTATCAATAGGGTATCAGTTCTTGCACTTGGCTTAAAACTCGGAATTTGGGGTTTTATCACATCAATTTCATCCAAATCAAAAAGAGAAAATTTCCTGTTTGCCGAATCTGAGGAGTGTTTATCACTATAGACCATTAACTGGTCAATCAACTCCATTTGGTTTTCTGTCTCCTCAAAGTACTGAGTGCGGTGTAAGGAATTGAAGGAATCCAAAGAGCCTGAACGGATTAGTGCAGACAATGATTTTTTGTTGCAAATTTTGGTGTTGATTCGTTCCATAAGATCGAATATTGATTCAAACTGACCTTTTGTTCGAATCTCAAGAATATGATCAATAGAGTGGCTACTCAGGAATTTAATCCCACCGAACCCAAATCTAATGACATTTTTCCCCGTTACGGCAAAATCTCTGTTGGACTCGTTGATATCAGGCCCTAAAACTTTTACTTTTAATTTCTGACATTCAATTAGATAGTTGGTCAATTTTTCTGGCTTGTTCATGTTTTGAGACATTACTGCAGCCATATACTCAGCAGGGTGATGAGCTTTCAAAAATGCCGTTTTATACCCCAAAAGAGCATAGCTTACCGAATGGGATTTGTTAAAAGCATATCGGGCAAAAGATTCCCAATCAGACCATATTTTTGCGAGTTTTTCAGTGCTAAATCCACGGGTCTTTCCTCCTTCAATAAATTTTGGTTTTAATTTATCAATGATGATCTTTTCCTTTTTCCCCATTGCTTTTCGCAACAGATCGGCTTCACCTTTACTAAAACCCGCTAATTTTTGAGAAAGCAACATGACTTGCTCTTGGTAAACGGTAATCCCAAAAGTTTCCTTGAGGATTTCTTCTGTTTCGGGAATATCATATTCAATTTTCTCCTTTCCATGTTTCCGAGCGATATAGCTTGGGATATATTCCATAGGTCCGGGGCGGAAAAGAGCATTAACTGCAACAAGATCTTCAATAGAGGTAGGCTTTAGTTCTTTAAGACAACGCTTCATACCAGAGGACTCATATTGAAAAACTCCGTCTGTTAAGGCATTTTGAAAAAGATGAAATGTTTTGTCATCATCTAGCGGTGGATTTTCTAAATCAGTTCGCTCACTACCACCATTTCTAATTTTCCTGATGGTTTCTTTTATCGTAGTCAAAGTAGTTAACCCCAGGATGTCCATTTTTAATAGTCCGGCATCTTCCACGTGGTAGTTGTCATACTGAGTGGCAGTAAGCTCAGAATCTTTGATTTTGGTAATCGGGACATAATTCGTAATCTCCTTCGGGGCAATAATTACACCACATGCATGGGTAGAAAGATTTCGGTTGGTTCCCTCCAGACGACAAGCGTATCGGAGAGTTTCGGCTCTCTTATCATCCCCCTTGTAGATCTCACGAAGCATTTCTGCATTTTTAAACTCCGTAGCTGACATCATTTTTTTTAGAACGGATATTTTTTCTGTCAGAATTTCATTAAGACTGTTAGATGTAGAATTGACTTTATCTGAAAGCTGTCTGGTTTCCACAATCGATAGTTCCAAAACCCGACCAACATCTAATATGGCATTTTTCGGTTTTAAGGTACAGAAAGTCAATATCTGAGAAACTTGTTGTTTTCCATAGAGGTCTACCAGATACTGTATGACTTTTGATCTTCCAGAATCTTCAAAATCAATGTCTATATCGGGCAAACTGACTCTATCCGGATTTAAGAATCTCTCAAAGAGAAGATTATATCTCAGGGGGTCTACTTTTGTAATGCCAACACAGTAGGCCACTATTGACCCGGCAGCTGAACCACGACCGGGACCCACGTCAACCCCTTTATGATATGCCTGTTTCACCAAATCGCTCAAAATCAAAAAGTATCCAGGATAACCCGTATTTCGAATCACCTCCAATTCATAGTCGATTCGTTCGGTGACTTCTTTGGTCAATTCTGGATACAACTCTTTGGCACCTTCATAGGTAATTTGACGTAGATGCTGATTGGCTAATTCCGTGGAATCGTCGTTCTTATCTTTGGAATTAAGATTTGTTGGAAACTGAAACTTGGGTAGCTCAACATCTCTGCTGATTTCATAAAAGTCGATTTTGTTATAAATCTCCTCGGTTGAAGCAATTGCTTGGGGGATGTCGGCAAAGAGGCTTTTCATCTCTTTTTGAGATTTGAAATAGTATTCTTCATTTGGGTAACTAAACCGCATACCCCTTCCTCTTCCCACAGAGGCTGATAAAACACTTCCTTGACCTATACACAGCAGGATGTCATGGAGTTTTTTGTCTTCTTTATGACTGTAAAAGGTATTGTTGCAAGCAACCAAAGAAACACCGAACTTTCGAGATAGGTCAATTAGGGTCTTATTGGTCACCTTCTGTTCTTCTTGTTCTCCTTGTCGATTGATTTCGATATAAAAATCATTTTTAAAATGTTCCTTCCACCATCGTAATGCGTCTATTGCAAAATGATCTCCTTTGTTTAGGATTTTGGAATACAGCTCGCCCTCGGAAGAACCTGATAAGACAATTAAGTCTTCTTTATAGGCTAAGACTAATTCTCGGTCTACTCTAGGTACATAATAGAATCCTTTGGTTCTGGCAATAGAGACCAGTTTTAATAGATTACGGTATCCGTTGAGGTTTTTGGCCAAAAAGACTATCTGATAGCCGTTGTCTTTTTTACTCTTGTCAAGATGATTTCTACAGACATTTAGCTCACATCCAATGATGGGTTTAAGATGGTTCTTTTGGTTAGATTGCTTCTCATTGTGTTTTTTGACTGTTTTAAGAAAATCAAAAATCCCTGTCATGTATCCCATATCTGTGCAAGCTATGCCTAACATGGAGTCGTTGGAAGATATTTCAACAAGCTCCGAGAATTTTGAAGTTGCCCCTAATAGAGTGTAGTGCGAATGAACATGAAGATGAACAAAATTTATTTTATCCAAGTCTATGTTTAGGGGTTTATTGGTAGGTTCTGAACTGCTAACATCACCCTCAAGCGCTTTGGACTTTTCTCTAAGATTTTGATGTTGTCGTTGGTGATTTTCAACTTGTCCACCGAAATGATCCTCTATCTTGGAGGCCATTAACCCTAGTGCTTCCTCAGTAGAATTTTCCTGTTGAGGCAATAAACTAATAGGATTAACACTCAGCAGTTCTAAAAGCTCGGCGGTGAGATCAATGGAAAATCTCTTGGTTCGCAGGAGTTCAAAAAAACATCTAGCTGTAGCAACAACATCTCTGGTAGCATTATGACTGTCTGTGATTTCTTCGTTAAAAAGAAAATAATGAAGCTCTCCTAACTTAGGGTATTTATATCCTCTACCTCGACCTCCTTCAATTTTACACAGTTGTTTGGTTTGTTCGCTACAGGTATTGATGAATTGGGATTGTTTAAAGGGATGTGCTTTGCCAAGCCTAATGTATTCAGCAGCTATTCCGCCCACATCAAATTCTACATTGTGTCCTACTATATAATCTGATTGAATTAAGTATGTATCCAATTCCGACAATGCCTTTTGGATTGGAACACCTTCTTTTTTTGCCAGATGATCAGATATCCCATGAACCATATAAGCTGAGTGTGGAATGTTAAACCCATCAATTTGGATGATATAGTCCTTATAGTTGAGGCATTCGCCTTTATTATCATACAAGCTCCAAGCAATTTGAACACAACGAGGCCAATCTATTGGTCTGATATCGTCTAGATCTAGATCTCTTGGTTCTGCTAGCCCGGTAGTTTCGATATCTAGTACTAGAAAAAGAGGCCTGCTGTTTTGCGAATTGTCAATTTTTTTTGCCATTGGATTTATTGGATAATCAGTTTGGAATTTGACGATGAGTAAAAAGAACCCTCAGAGTAGTTTAAAATAAAGAATAAAACTTTGAAAAACAAGGGCTTAGGAAATAATAAAGAAAATAGATTTTGTATCATCGAAGAATTCCAAAGTTATTAATATATGATTCGGTATGACAAAAAAAGAGGATTCAAGAAGTTATATTTGGCAACTTTGGAATAACTGCCATTAAGGAGATTTTTAATCCTTTTCAGAACAGCATCTCTCAGAATAAATTAAACCATATTCTACAGGGGAAATCGTGTGCTCTCATAAAGGGAATGGTGGGATCGGGAATTACTTTTCGGTTAGCTAAAGGTTTTTTAGATATCCCCAAAAACACGATCATCATTTGTCAAGACCCTGAACAGGCGGCATATTACCAAAATGATTTTCAAACGATTTTGCCCAATAGTGAAACTCTCTTTTTACCTTCAAGTTTTTCCGGACGGAAAACTCTTTCTCCGGCAGGTCGGTACGATTTATTACAAAGAAGTGAAACGCTTCAAAAAATACAGCAAAGCGACCAGCCTAAGGTACTACTAACCTATCATAGGGCTTTCTGCGAAAAAGTCCATCAAAAAAACACCATTGAAAACATTTCTTCAACTATTCAGATAAATCAGGTGTATCAATTCGATGTTCTCAACGAGAAGTTATTTGAACAAGGTTTTCATAATGTAGATTTTGTCTTACGGCCTGGTGAATTTGCTACAAGAGGGGGTATTATTGATGTTTTTTCTTATGCCTATCCTATGCCAGTTCGAATTGAATTTTTTGATGATCAGGTTGAGAGAATAAGCACCTTTGAAGCAAAAACCCAACGAACCGTAGAACGATTAGATTCTTTCGAAATATTACCTGATGTACGTCAAGTCAAAGAAAGATTGCCTCTTAAGTCATTGGTAGATATTTTTCATCAGGACTGCAACTATATTTTTTTTGATTTGGATCAATTACTTCAAATGGCGGACGGCCTTTTTGCAACCAATGAGGTCAATCAAGTAAAGTACGATCAAGAATTAGAACAGCCGGTAAAAACACAGTTTACCTCAAAGGAAGAATTTTCTGCTTCTCTGGCATCGAAAAATATAATTCTATTGAAGGAATCGGATGAATTTACACCCGAACAAATACTAACAATTCATCAAGAAGAGCAACCGGATTTTAACAAGAAATTTGAGTTACTGATGGACCACCTTCTTGAGTACCATAAACAGGGTTTTGACAATACTATTTTTTGTTCTACCCAACCACAACTTGGCAGAATCCAAGATGTTTTTGAAGCCATTGGTTTAAAGGGGAAGTATGATGCCAAACCATTTCCATTATACAGTGGTTTCCGAGACATAGATGCCGGTTGTATCTATTACACCGATCATCAGATTTTCAAACGGTATCATAAATTTAAAGTTGGGTGGAATAAATCTTCTGAAAACTCCTTAAGCGTAACCAAACTTGCCCAACTCAGAGTCGGAGATTTTGTTACTCATATGGATCATGGGATTGGAAAATTTGCTGGATTGCGGACTATTGAACATAAGGGGAAAAAGCAAGAAGTAATACGAATCCTTTATGCTGAAAATGATTCTTTGGATGTAAGCATTCATTCTCTTGAAAAAATTTCAAGATATAATTCAAGAGATGGTAAGCCCCCGAGGATATACAAATTAGGGAGTCAAAAGTGGAAAAAACTCAAGACCAAAACTAAATATCGAGTCAAAGAGCTGGCCTTTGATTTGGTCAAGTTATATGCCAAGAGAAATAGGAAAATAGGAGTGAGTTGTTCTGAGGATTCTTATCTACAAGCGGAGCTAGAAGCCTCGTTTTTCTATGAAGACACTCCTGATCAGATAAAGGCTACTCATGATGTAAAAAGGGATATGGAATCATCGCGTCCTATGGATCGATTGATCTGTGGGGATGTCGGATTTGGAAAAACAGAAGTGGCTATTCGTGCTGCATTCAAAGCGGTGGATAATGGTTTTCAGGTGGCTGTTTTGGTCCCCACAACGATACTTGCTTTTCAGCATTACAATACTTTTTGGAAGCGTCTAGATGATTTTCCAGTAACTGTAGATTATATCAGTAGATTTAGAAATCCACGTCAGAAAAAAGAAATACTTGAAGGACTTTCAAGTGGAAGGATTGACATCATAATTGGAACGCATATTCTTGTTGGGAACAGCATCAAATTCAAAAACTTAGGTCTTTTAATTGTAGATGAGGAACAAAAATTTGGGGTATCGGTAAAGGAAAAACTAAAAAATTTAAAGCACAATGTTGATGTATTGACATTGACTGCTACCCCAATTCCTAGGACATTACAATTCAGTCTGATGGCTGCTCGAGACATTTCCTTAATCAATACACCTCCACCAAATCGTCATCCGGTTGAGACGCATCTAATTCGATTAGACAAGGATTTGATTCGAGATGCCATCAGGTACGAAATGAGGAGAAGAGGTAGGGTCTTTTTTGTTCACCACCGCATCGAAAATATTGAACAGGTAAAGGAGTTTATTCAGCAACTTGTCCCCGAAGCTCGTTTGGTGGTTGGTCATGGACGGAAAAAGGGAACAGAGCTTGAAGAGTTGATGTTGGGATTTATTGACGGAAGATATGATGTCTTGATATCAACCACCATCATTGAAAATGGGCTTGATGTGCCTCAGGCCAATACTATTTTTATTAATCATGCTCATCGCTATGGACTGAGTGATCTTTACCAGATGAGGGGAAGGGTTGGCCGAAGCAATATCAAAGCCTTTGCCTATTTAATCACCCCAAAACTATCTTCAGTACCTATCAACGCACAAAAAAGAATTCGGTCTATTGAGGAATTTACCGAATTAGGTCAAGGAATCCATGTAGCTTTGAAAGATCTTGAAATTCGTGGGGCAGGGGATATTCTAGGTGCTGAACAAAGTGGTTTTATAAGTGAAATGGGCTTTGATGCATACCACAAGATATTGAGAGAAACCATTGACGAACTAAAAGCAGAGGGGGAATTGTCTCTGAGTGGTTCTGAATTAAATAATGTTTTGGCCCCCAAGGAAGAAGCGGTTCAAATTGTCACGGATTTGGAGGCTTATATCCCTAAAGACTATGTCAATGTAGTTTCTGAGAGAATGTTGTTTTATCAGAAAATCAATAGTCTAGATAACGAGAAGCAGTTAACCGAGTTAAAGGAAGAAATAAAAGATCGCTTTGGTCCTTGGCCTAGAGAATTAAAGAGTCTTATCTCATTAGTAAGGGTAAAATGGTATGCTAAGCATCTAAAAATAGAGAAACTTGTTGTAAAAGACGGAAAGTGTCGGGCTTATTTTGTGCGGGATTTTCAAAATCATTATACAGACAATGCCTTTAGTGCTTTGCTAAATGAACTCAATAAGATTGAACATCCATTTCGGCTTTCGAATCATGAAAGTAGTGAACAAACCCCTTTCTGGGTTGAGATAGGATGGATTGACACTTTTTCAATACTACTATCAGTATTCAAACAATTACACAAGGCAGTCAAATATTCTTCAGTTTCTGTATAGTTTCAAAGGCATTGATTACGACTTGATTATCCATCAATAGAGTAACTTCGTTTGAGGTGGAAATCACCTCTACAACATTGATATTTTGCCAGGAGAGTCTTTGAAAAAAGAAGTAATAGATACCGGGAATAGATACATTTTCTTCGGGTAGTTTTATGGTTATAGCCGATAAATTTGATTGTTTGAAGTGGAGTTTTTCGGATTTAAATATTTCATCAACTAGACTTGATATATTGCTGCTGACAATAATATTGGATTCACCTACACCTCTTGAAGATGCATAGAATACATCAGTAGATTTATCTATCTGCATCAGTAACTGGGCTTGTTTTTTTAAAAGGGTAGAAGAAAGCCGAAAATTGTAGTCTACCATAGAGCTTCTAACTGTTATAGAACCGATATTGCGTAAGGCTCTCACTATACGATGAGTTGAAGTGAATTCCAGGGTATCGGAAATTCTTTTAAGTGACATCACTATTGCCCCGATTTGTACACTCTTCCCAAACTTTTTTTGAATATCAGGCTTTATCTGTCGAGCAAGAGCCGTGATGTTGATGATTCCTTGGTCAAGTGCAGTTGAAAGAAAGGGCTTTTGTTTGACATAATCGGTGACTACATTTGTTATGGTTTTCATGACTAAATTGTATTTATGTTAAATGTTGTTACAAATATAACAAAAGGGTTTTCATCTTATCAATGGTTTAGTGCAATGATCGCATGAAGTTAGCTTGGTTGATTTGTATACTTTTGGTAGTTAATGAGTTCTTCCGATACAAAGAGGTATACTGTTACTGCTGCACTACCCTACACAAATGGTCCGGTACATATTGGACACTTGGCTGGGGTTTATCTTCCTGCAGATATATATTGTCGGTATTTACGGGCAAGAAGAAGAGATGTAATCTATATATGTGGAAGTGATGAACATGGGGTGGCTATTTCGATGAGGGCTAAACAAGAGGGCTTAACCCCAAGGGATATCATAAACAAGTACCACAACATCATCGAAAAATCTTTTAGAGATTTTGGCATTTCATTTGATAATTATTCTAGGACATCTCGAAAAATTCACTACCAAACCACACAAGAATTATTTCTTCATTTGTATCATAAGGGGGTTTTTGAAGAAAGAGAATCCACCCAGCTTTACGACCCTGAGGAGAACCAATTTTTGGCGGATCGTTATGTAGTTGGTACTTGTCCGCATTGTGGTGATAAGGGGGCCTATGGGGATCAGTGCGAAAAATGTGGTACTTCCTTGAATGTCATGGAATTGATTAATCCAAAATCCACAATTTCTGATGCTTGTCCGATTGTAAAAAAAACGAAACATTGGTATTTGCCTATGCAGAATTATCAAGATTTTATAAAGCAATGGATTCTTCAAAATCACAAAAAAGATTGGAAAACCAATGTTTATGGTCAGGTGAAGTCTTGGGTCGATCAGGGATTTAATCCTAGGGCCATTACAAGAGACTTAGATTGGGGTATTCCGGTTCCCTTAAAGGGCTATGAGAACAAGGTGATTTATGTATGGTTTGATGCTCCTATTGGTTATATTTCTTCTACAAAAGAATGGGCTCGAAAGAAGGGGGTTGAATGGGAACCCTATTGGAAAGGGGAGAATACGGAACTATATCATTTCATTGGTAAGGACAACATTGTTTTTCACTGCATCATTTTTCCAATGCTTTTAAAGGCAAGTGGACTGTTCATATTGCCCCAAAATGTTCCGGCTAATGAATTTTTAAACCTTGAGGGGGAGAAAATTTCAACTTCCAAAAATTGGGCGGTTTGGTTACACGAGTATCTTGAGGATTTTCCTGGCAAGCAAGATGTATTACGTTATGTATTGACCTCTACGGCTCCAGAAACTCGAGATAGTGATTTTACTTGGACAGATTTTCAAGCTCGGAACAATAATGAGCTGGTGGCTAATCTTGGGAATTTCATCAATCGAACGGTGGTACTGATTAATAAGTATTTTGGTAGGGTTGTCCCGGAAAGGCGAGAGTTGATTAAAGATGATGAAGATTTTCTTTTAGCAATTCAAAAGGCTCCAGAAAAGATTGGAAATCATATTGAAAACTTCAAGTTTAGAGATGCTATAGCGGAGTTTATGAATCTTTCTCGAAGGGGAAACAAGTATTTAGCAGACCAAGAGCCGTGGAAAAAGATTAACCATGACAAAAAAAGAGTGGGAACTATACTGAATTTGTGTCTTCAGTTGGTCGAAGCGCTTGGAGTTTTGAGCGAGCCTTTTTTACCCTTTACCTCAAAAAAGATAGAACTATTATTGAATAATGAGAGTAAAATAACGTCATGGAATGATATAAGCAATAAAGATGAATTTATTAAACCGGGTCATTTAATTGGAAAGCCTATACGATTATTCGAAAAGATTGACAAGAGTCAAATCGAGAATCAGCTTGATAAGCTAAAAAAGAATATTTCAAGCCAGCAAGAATCTGCTAGAGATTTCCCTCCAAAGAAACTAGATGTATCTTTTGGGACTTTTTCTTCATTAGATTTGAGGGTATCCACTATACTATCGGCTAAGAGGGTTCCCAAAACTGATAAGTTAATCAAAGTTTTGATTAATGATGGTGAATCGGTTCGAACGGTTATATCGGGTATTTTTCCACATTATCAGCCAGAGGAATTAGTTGGTAAGCGGGTTGTCTTATTGGCTAATTTAGCACCAAGAAAGATGCGTGGGATAGAAAGTAGGGGTATGTTGCTCTTAGCAGAAGACGAAAAGGGTAAGCCTATTTTTATTCAACCAGAAGGTTCAGAGACAGTAGATGGTCAGCCCATAGGCTAAGATTAAATTAAAGACTAGTAGACATTCCAGAAATGGTTTAACTCTGTTGAACCAGATCCTTTTCCTTTATTTTCGTGCATACTTCGAGCAAAAACCGTCTGGTGTGGCATTATCAGTAGCATATTGGTATTTCGTATAATAGAAATTGATATCCATTTAGTGAGAGATTAGGAGGTGTAGTATCAATTAATTCACCCATGGTATAGAGTCCATGACCATTGAATAGGGCAGCTGAACTAAAGTTTTTGTAAAGATTTTTTTTAAAGGCTATTGTAAAGAAATAGTGATGGAGTAGGAAATATAATTAAAAAAACAGTTGTTTTTTGTAGTGTTGTTCATCCCAGTAACGAATAGCCAATTTTGGGTTGGATTTCTCCATTTTGATTGTTCAGGAAAGAAATTTTCTTGAATTCGTTCTCATAGCAACGGTTTGCTGGTTATGAGTGTGCTATTACTAATGAACTATAATTAGAGTGGCTTGAAATTGAAATAAATATGATGTATTAGCATATTAATGCTTGAAAAAAGATACCCATTTAACGCCTAACAGAAATTTTATTTATTCCCTTCCCGGATGGGGATTATCTATTAGTATTATTTGTAAATTCGAAAAAATCTAAATAAAAATAATAAAGATGAAATTTCAGGATTTTATTGCACATAAAGTAGGTGATTCCAAGTATTGTTTTTCGATAGAGGAATTAGAATTAGCTACAGGAAAAGCAAGAATGCATCTTAAAGGTGATCTATCTCATGCAATAGAAAAAAAGGAGATTAGTGCTTTTAGGCGAGGATTTTATTTAATAGGTAAACATCCTATATATGGTAGTCTTCCTAGAATGCCTATCTCATTTTATATTGATGATTTGTTTAAGTATTTAAAAAGAGATTATTACGTTAGTTTATTCAGTGCATCTGAATATAATGGAGCTAGTCATCAATCTGTTTTTAATGATTTTGTGAATGTCCATATACCGTCTATGAAAACTATCAAAGTAAAACAGTATGACACTTTTTTTCATTCAGTTTCTGTATGGCCAAAAAAAAATATTGTGCGAAGAAAAGAAGACATCTATACGTTTAATATGTCCTCACGTGCCTTAACAACTGTGGATTTGATTCGGTATGAAAGGGAAATAGGTGGAATCAATACTATTTTACCCAACATTGAGGAATTATCCTATAACATGACTACCAAAGACGTGGAAGATTTACTCAGTTGGTATCCCTATAAGAGCATATTACAACGGTTTGGTTTTTTGTTGGAATATTTAAGGTTGAAGCAAGGAGAACATCTATACAAACCTATTGAAGAGTATTTAAGTCAATTCAAGACTTTTCCTGTTTTACTAAGTGAAGGAGTGGAAGGCGAGGAAGGGACCAACGTATATGAGGATGAAGTACAGGAAATGGGTGAAAAGTGGAAGGTCAAAGTCAAGTTTTTTTTGGATAGTGATCTGTTCTATATGGGCTATCGATACTATGATGTAGAGACTGAAGAAGGTCAAAAGATGCTTATAGAACAAGGAGAGGATCCAGAAGTTTGGAAAAAACTCCTTGAACCAATGCCTCATGAGAAAGGATATTTTACAGATCAAAATATAACATAAAAAGGATTCGAATGATTCTTGTTAGTCCTCCCTCTAGTTGCACTTGATATTTTATTATGCGACACATAAATAACCTGCCAAACTATGCTATCACCTAAAATCATCTATGAGTGGCAAGAAAAAACCGGGCTAAAGAACCCTTATCATTCAGAACACGACCTATTATTAGAAAATTGCATAGTAAACTTATATGCTAATGATTTTTTAAAAGATAAGGTTGCTTTTAAAGGGGGTACTGCGTTACATAAATTATACTTAAAATCAAATTTAAGATTTTCGGAAGATATTGACTTATCACAAATTTATTTAGGTCGTCGTATAGGTTCTACATTGGGAGAAATACGAAAAGCAATTAATTTTTTTCATGATCGCCCTAAATCTGATTTAGGTGAACTAGGTAGTAAATTATTTTACCAATACGATTCTTTTCAAAAAAAGGGAAACAATCAAGAGGATGTCAAAACTTTGAAGATAGAAATAAACACGAGAGAACACTTTAGTGTGCTAGGTTTTGTAATTATTCGACACGAGATAAATAATCCTTACATCCAAAAAACAGTGGACATAACTACTTATCGCCTCAATGAGTTGGTTGGTCAAAAACTGGGGGCATTATACCAAAGAAGCAAGGGTAGGGATTTATTTGATGTCTATTACGCAAAAGATCACCAAGATTTTGATATTGAAGAAATTGCCAGATGTTTTAGTCTATACATTCCTTTTAAATCCATTAGAAGACCATATCTTAATAAACACCCGGTTCATCCAACCTTCAAACAGTTTATGAACAATTTACAAAAAAAAGAGTACAGCGAGAATTTTAACAAGAACATAAATGCCCTTGAGAGAAGAGATCTGATATATGAAAAAGGACAGTCTTTTCATTGGATGATGACTGAATTTTTGCCTGATTTATATGATGCCTTGTCTAAATTAAAGGAAAAGAATATAGATAATAAAATTGAAACAGACAATCGAATAGGTTGGACTTAAATTCAAACCAATTAAGAAAGGTGTCACTACCCTATTAAATCTATTGCTAATTATTTTCTTCCAAGATGTACTATTTCCCAACACCTGGATGTCCATTAAATTGAAAGTTGTTGTTCTGGCATATCCACATTCTTGATTTCTTTTCTCTTCAATCGTTGGTAAAATCATGACAATTTTGGATTACGATAATCATTACACCGTTTTCATGTAAATTAAAAGATGATCCCTATAGTTAATTTATCTCTTTCTTCAACCTACTCTATATCAATTTTTGTCATATCTGAATAGGCTTAATTCAGGAATCTACAGCATCAGTATGGAAAAAATGTTGTATTTGCGAGTTGACAATAACATTTCAAGGTTTTCGGTTTGAAGCTATTTTCTAACATTACAGAATGCCTCATAAATGTAATCGTATCAAGAATGCACCAAAAGATGTACTGCACTGACTATCGTCAACCAGCCGCTTTCACCTAACTGTCCAGAAGGATTAAAGACACTATTCATTTTGAATCAGACGAACTCGGTCTTTTCTATTTCCAGGTTATTTTTCTTTCATCAGTATCTCTAAAGGAAGAGACAGATTTTTAAGTCGGTTTTTACCTATTCGGCAATACTCCGGGTTTATTTCACTCCCTATGTAATGTCTGTCCATTTTTTTTGATACGACAGCTGTGGTTCCAGTACCCATAAATGGATCGTATATGACATCTTTGGGTTGGGTAAAGTTTTCTAGGATGGTTTCAACCAATTTTTCAGGAAACGTTGCTCCATGAGAACTTGAACTAGTTGTCCTACCAATTACAGAATTGGGTTCTCTCTTTATTTGCCAAATATCTGCAAGAGTACCTCTCTTGAATTGGGCATAGCGATATTGCCTACTTATGGGATAGTCTTTTTCAAAGACCAAAATGAGTTCTGCTCTTCGATTGATGACTTTTTCTTGCATGGACGGTTGTGCAACTCCCTTATCCCAAATGATAATATCCTTTAAATAGTCTGTGAAATCACCAATCATTTTAAACACTGATCTTTTACTGCCAGTCACAATTTGGACATTGTAGAAAATTACTTTGGATACTCTAAGTAATTCCGTCAACACCTTTGTGTGAAATTGGTTGTACTCTTCTACAGGTAGATTATCTGCAAACCCGTTATATTTTGTGCTGAACTCTTTAACAATTTGACGTGAACAGTACTGACCATTTCGAATCCGCAAATTCATGTTGTAAGGCGGAGATGTGACGACACAGTCCACATAATCAGATGGAATTCTACTCAGAGTATCTAAACAATCTTCATTATAGATTATGTCAGTTCTAATCATTTACTAATTTCGATAGTATTTACAAAAATACATGGAATTAAATAAAGTTATCAACGAGATTAACAGAATTAGGGGTTTGGGATTTGTTAGGTCAACTAGTGTTGAAGAGAACGATGGTGCAATAGGTAGAACATTAGAAGATTTGTTGGGTGTTGCAGAAAACAATAAACAAGATCCTGATTTTATGGGCTTTGAAATTAAAACTCAGAAGCAAATAACAAAAAGCCCCATCTCTTTGTTCACCAGAGCACCAAATAGTCCAAAAAAAGCAATGCGTCTTTTGAGAGACACCTTTGGCGACTATAAGGATTCTGCATTTCCTCAAATGAAAAAGTTGTATGCTTCAGTTTATGCAAATCGATGGAGTAATATCTACGATGTAAATAGAATGAAATTGAACATTAACTATCAAAATAGACAATTAGAGCTGCTGATTGAAAGAGATAATAATCTATTTGAAACACCAGTTTATTGGAATTTTATTGACATTGAAAAGGGACTAAGGAAAATAGATAAGCTTATTGTTGTAAGTGCAGATAAAGAAAGTATAGACTCGAAAACGCACTTCAAATTCACCAAATGCAGGTTGTTTCTTCAATTAGAATTTGATCGATTCCTTGAGTCCTTAAGAAATGGACTCATTCAATTTGATATACGGCTGGGCATTTATAAATCGGGCAAAAACGCAGGAAAATATCATAACCATGGTGGGGGATTTCGAATAAAGCCGAAGAATTTAAATCTGCTTTACAGATATTCAGCTGATTTATAACGATTTATTTCAATTTTTGATTGCAATTACAAAATAAGGAATTTCGTGAGGTGACTTTTCAAATCTATACATGACCAGTCAGTTTGAAGTAAAATATATCAATCACTTAAAACCAACAAGTATTTTAATTATATGCCCTCCAGATTACATACTTAAAACATATCCATCAAAACTCTTAACCTCTTTCTATATTACCATAAAATCAGGCAGCATAATGTATTACTCAAGAGTTGTTCACAGTTTATACACAAAACCCTTTGATAAAATTCAATGTATGGATGTTGTAAAGGCAAGAAAAGTTTTATGATTTAATTGGTATATGTTTATGATCCCAGCTATGACTTTTAAGCTTCAAAGCTCCCAGGACTATATCGCGCAAGCTGATTTGACCAACCAACCGTCCACGTTTGTTTAGTACAGGGAATCGATGAAGTTTTGTATTGTAAAACAATGAAGCTGCATCAAAAATGGTCTGATCATCCTGAATGGTAATCACGGTTTTACTCATCAAGAGACTGACTTTACGGTTTATAAACGGCATATTAAAGTATCTTGAATCAGAGATTTGTTTCATACAATCTGCCTCAGAAATAATCCCAACGATTTTTCCTGTTTTATCAACTACTGGACCTCCAGAAATTCTATGTTTAATAAAGTCTCGCATTACATCTTGTAGGGATTGATCGGGGGAAAAAGTAACAAGATTTTTGGCCATTAAATCTGATACCAACGTTTTGTTGGTTTCTGCCTTTTTCTTTCTGAATTGTGCACCCTGAAAACTCTTTATTGCCATTGGATAGTTATTTGATAAATGAATGTCCTAAGTTAAAAAGAAATGGACACCAATTCCAACATTGGATTTAAATTCAAAGATAAAGGTTTAGGTAACTAATACTTCTTGATAAGCCGGTCAAGAATTTAAAATTTATTGCTCTTTTTACACGCTATTCAGATTTTCTAAACTTTTTGCCTCCGAGTATAGTGATTTTTTAGCACAGCTAAGGTGTCTTATATCTGGATGTTGGTACACAGATACAATGTTATCAAATTCTATAATGGGTTGTAATTCATGTGCATTTATTCTTTCTCTTCATTTTCTTGGCTTATTTGCTGAGTCGGCTCTTTCAACACCTAAAAACACTTATGAGGTAGAGTTGATGGTGATGAACAAGGCTTCCATCAAGGTATTAATAGAGGACTATGAAGACTCTATGGTGGTGAATTTATTCAATGCCTTCTGTCCGTTTCGTAGTCATTGATTTTAAGAGTAGGGAAGAACTTAAGGAGGTGTTCTTAGAAACGGGCATTTGGTTCTATAGGGATTTCGAGAGAAAATAATAAAGTGCTGCCTTTGCCGCTCTGGTGGTTCCTATGAAAATTCGCCTAGTATTGAATTGCAATATTGAATTAGTGTACTATTCTAACAAATTACGCTTTTAAGCCATCACCAATTTCAAATAAGGACAAGATGTATGCATTGATTTAGATAAAATCAATTCATGTATTGTGGTAACAGAATAGCACAAAATAAGTAAATTTACCCCCAACTGGCCCATGGTGTAACTGGCAACACGTCTGATTTTGGTTCAGAAGAGTCTAGGTTCGATCCCTAGTGGGCCAACAAAAAAAGTGAGAGGGTTTAATCTATAATTGATAACCGAATTTTTATTTTTGGCCTAAGGGATGGATTCTTGGATTATTTTTGCGTCCGCTTTTCAGGACCTGAACCGATAACCCCGTAAAACATTTTCAGTCGTGCAATCCCAAATTACCTTAAAAAAAATCGCCCTTATTGCCCATGACAATAAAAAACCCGATATGGTTTCTTTTGTTACCAAGCGATTAAAGTTTTTCAATCACCCCAAAATCAACGTGGTGGCCACAGGGACAACGGCTTATCACTGCGAAAGAGCTGGAATTAATAAAGTTGAAAAAGTTGCATCAGGACCTTATGGCGGTGATGCAGAAATTGCTGCAATGGTTACCAGGAATGAAATCTCAGTGGTAATTTTTATGCGCGACCCTCTTGGGAAACATCCCCATGATGTTGATATTAGTATGCTTATGAGGGTATGCGATGTTCATGGAGTTTCTCTAGCGACTAATTACGAAACAGCAAACCTACTTATTGATTGGTATTCCCAGAATGCTCTTTTATTGAATACTTCAAAAGGCTAACCCAAAATAATTAATAGAGCTGGTTAGTTAAGCGCGTATAAGATTTTTTTAATTAAATTACCCCCTACTGACCATTTTTGTTATCAGATTATTGAATATTGTGGCTTTACTTTCTGGACGATTTATCCTAAAGTTGCATTAATGGGATGAATATGCACATTAAATGTGCTTATATTTCTACTATAAATGATGAAAGTCACAAGGTATCGGCTCGTGATGGTATCTGTTATCAAAAAATGATAAATGATCGGCCTCAAGTATTGTTTGATGTGTTCCTTTGAATATTATAAGACTTTTGGCTGAGAGCATTATGAAATGATGATGGAAGAACAAATAACAACACAAAATAAAATGTTAATCAATTTATGCCGGAAAACCAAAACATAGAATACAAACGAAGTTGGCATGACGATTACCTAAAATGGGTATGTGGCTTTGCCAATGCCATTGGAGGTAAAATATACATTGGTAAAGTTGATATCGGAACTATTGTGGGCGTTGATGGAGTTAAAGACTTGATGGAATCCCTACCCCAAAAAATACAAAATCATCTAGGTATTATCTGTGATATTAACACCATAAAAGACAATGGAAAAGAATGTATTGAAATTATAGTACAACCCTATTCCGTTCCGGTATCACTAAGAGGACGGTATTTTTATCGTTCGGGAAGCGTAAAATCTGAACTAACAGGTATTGAATTAAATGAATTTTTATTAAAAAAGGCTGGAAAAACATGGGACGATGTTATTGAGGAAGGAGCAACGTTAGAGGATATAGAAGATTCAAGTATTGACCTTTTTTTGAATGATGCAGATAAAAGTGGACGAATGCCTGCAAGCCAAGATTTAACCAAGCAAGAATTATTGGAAAAACTACGTTTAATGTTAAATGGCAAAATTAAGCGTGGTGCTCTCATTTTATTTGGAAAAGACCCCAATAGGTTTTATCCAAATGTGGCAGTACAAATTGGTCGTTTTGGAAAAGATCATGCTGACCTTCTTTTCCAGGAACAATTGGAAGGGAATATTACTTGGCTGTTGGTAAGAGTACCCCAACTATTAAATGAAAAGTTTTTGACCAAACAGATTAGTTTTGAGGGATTGCAACGGATAGAAAAAGGAGAATACCCTATAGCGGCCATCCGAGAAATGTTATTGAACGCCATGGTGCACAGAACTTATATGGGTGCAAAAATTCAAATGAGGGTATATGACAATAAACTCTCTATTTGGAACGAAGGGGTTTTACCTGAAGGATTGGACGAAGAAAGTTTGAAAGTACATCATGTTTCCAAACCGAGAAACCCATTGATTGCCGAAGTATGCTTTAAAGCAGGATATATTGATTCCTGGGGACTAGGTACATTAAAAATAATTGATTCCTGTAAAAAGAACGGACTTCCAGAACCCAAAATCAAAGAATTTAATGGAGGGATTTTGGTAACACTTTATAAAGACTACCTTTCCGAGGAACAATTGAAACAATTAGGTTTATCCAATAGGCAAATTAATGCGATAAGATATGTAAAGGAAAGAGGAAAGATAACTAATAGAGAATATCAATCCATTAATAATATAGGAAAAACAACAGCCACTAATGAACTAACACAACTAATAGAGTTAAATTTTTTAGTGCCTTCGAAAACAAAGGGAAGAGGGACTAAATATATATTAAAATAATTGGCCGAATCGGCCACTAATTGGCCACTAATTGGCCGAATCGGCCACTAATTGGCCGCAAATAGGGTGAATAGCCCAATAGAAAGAATTGAGGTCATTATTTAAGCACATATTAGATTTTTTGATAGAATTTTTCTTTGTCAACCATTTTTGTTATTTGATTGTTGAATATCGTCTCTTTATTCTGCGAACGGTTTATTCTGAAGCATATCTCGTTGAAATATCTGTCCAGGTTAAAGTCGCTTACCCATGAATAAATAGTACGCATCCAAGACTTTATCTGGTGGTTCATCGTATGAAGAGACACGAACTTGAGTCCATTGTTGCTTTCCATCTGAGTAATGTTATAAGCCTTGTCTATTGGTCTATATCCTTTCTGCCACGTGAAGGGGATCAACATCTTGACGATGGTTATCTGGACAGACTTACTGATATGGTTGGCAAAGATGAACTCAAGAGAGCGTGTTGAGAAATCTTCTATGCGCATGGCATACATAAGCCTAACGCAAGTTTGTTAAAAGCGCATTTTTTTTATTTCGTAAAAATTTTTTAGTCATTTTATTGAATAATTTACAACCATCAATTCTTTTTATTATCACATTTATATTCATGAATAGATTTAAATGCCATATATATAATTTTGTTTTGAAATCTTAGTTGTAGTGGATATATGTTTTTTAGATTTAGGAATTTTATTATCTTAGCCTCCGCAAAGTTTTACTTTATGCTTATACAAACAAAAATCAATATCCCCAAAATCAAAACATAATAAGGCTGTGTTCTCCTTTTGTAGACAGGATTTCTTGACTAAATAATTTTCCCCAATGAACAGATCAAAACGGTTCAACCAAGAGGGCTTTGTTGTAGTGGATAGATTTATAAGTGGTTGATTATCAATACTATAATGTCGATTTTGACAAACTTGCGCCAAGCTTTTCCTCTTTTGTAAGCTGTACTGCCGTTACCGCTTTCTTTTTCTTGTTCCACTCCGCCCAGAACGAACTCGTCCACATTTACTATACTATCAACAAGGTACTTGCCACTGGATTCCATAGCCTCTATGACCTTGTGCATGAACAGATGGACAGTCTTTTCGGTTACTCCATAGCCAGCAAACGTGTACCATGCGGAAAGACTCTTGGTGGTGGTAGACATCTCAAAGCAGATAAAAAAGGCCTTGTGTACACCGAACTTCACCTTGTGAAACAAGGTATTGGCTGTAGCTAAATCGGTATGGCAACAGATGTTGCACATCCTTGAAAAATCTTTGCGTTCCTGACAAGCCCCGTGTCCACATTGGACACATTTAAAGCTGTCATTCCATTTGATTTCGGAGAGGTATTTCTTGCAATCCAAGTCTGTTGGGAAGCGTTCAGAAGACTCTAAGAGGTTTTGTCCTTTAAAAATATTCATAATTATCGTTTATGGCTCTAATCACTTTGTTGTGGAATGGGTGCAAATGAAGCAAAAATAGAGGGGAGAGAGTAAATCTGTAGTTTCATATGTACGTTACGATAATCTCGCTGGTGGGAATTTGATTCCGAAATAAAATTTGCAGTCCCACGGGAAGTTTTCTAAGTTTTCTTCCTCGAAACATCGTTTTGGGGTTTAACCACCTCAATTACAAAACTATTGAGGACTACGATAACACTTAATTTTTCTGTTTTGATGATTTAGGGGTTGATTCTAGGCCTATTGAGAGGCATTTTGGCACGCTGTCATTGATAAGCGTATATAATAGGATTTATGTTAAAAAATGTACGAATAATCAAATACTTTTGTATTAGGCAATTTTTCTTTACTCATGGAAATCAATAGGATTAAGGCTGCTTTAGCTGAGAAAGGAAAAAAATAAATGGGATTTTAGAAAAAGTTCAGAATATTCTGTATGAAGATAAAAAACAGTCTATATGGGTGAGTTAATAAAAATTGAGGGGTTAACTTACAAGGTTGGAAGTAAAACGGTACTAGATGATATCACTTTTGATGTGATAAAAGGTGAAAAGTACCTAATACTAGGTCATAATGGCTCTGGTAAGTCTTCGTTGATTGATTGTATTTTGGACAATGTTAGATATCGGGGTACCATACTGAAAAATGAAATAAATAAAGATAGACTAGGTATTTTATACGATCAATTTTCTGCCTTGCCGCTACTTAAAGTAAAGGAAATTTTGAAACTTCTTGAATGCGTTTATTCAACACCGAGAAATAACGATCTTATTAGTAGCCTTACATTAGAACCCCTACTGAATAAATATTTTTACGTGCTTTCCAAAGGGGAACGAAAAAAAGTGGGTCTATATGCATCTTTATTTGTAAAAAGTGATTTACTTATTTTGGATGAACCTACCGATGGACTTGATCCTGAAGTCAGGGATATCTTTTGGAACATTATTAGAAAATATAAAAAGACGGTGCTTTTAACCACTCATCTTTGGGAAGAGGCTAAATTTCATGTAGATAAGATTATTTTTTTAGAAAGCGGAAAAATCCTTAGCAATGCCGAAACCTATGATGAATTGATGGCCAAGTTCCCCTATAAAGGTAAGATAGTGACTAATTCAACAATTAAATATCCTGAAGAAATGAGAGTAATAAGTATTGATAAACAAAGTTTTATATACTTTAAAAATCAAAATGAAAAGAAAGAAATTATCAGATTTATTTCTCAAGCCGATTCTACTGGGTATTCTGTTTTTCAAATAGACTTGAGAGATATATACGTTCATTTAAAAAGTAATGAGTAGATTTTTTGTCTGAAATAACTAGATTAGAACAGAGCTAGCTAAGGTTGCAATTAAATGAATATTAAAGCTATACGACTTTTATTCCATTACCAATTCCTTTCTTCTTTTTTGAGAAACAAGGAGACTCTTATATATACTATTTTCTTACCCTCTTTTTTATTCATCATTTTTGGTTTGGCGTTTAGAATTGATTCTAGATACGCTAGTTTTTTTCTCCCAGGAGTAATAGGGAGTATTATAGCTAGTGATGGATTTTATGCAGTAGGTCCTGTGATTAAGAACTATTATACTTTACAAGTAGTTCGGTATTTTAGGGGGTACCCGTTAAATATAATTTGGCTTTTTATCACCTTTATTTTGACTAGACTGATTTTCATTGGAATTGCTTCAATCATAGTAAT
Organism: Flavobacteriaceae bacterium bin25; assembly: GCA_002238525.1. Classification (GTDB taxonomy): domain Bacteria; phylum Bacteroidota; class Bacteroidia; order Flavobacteriales; family Flavobacteriaceae; genus Bin25. The sequence goes on along the minus strand of MPMN01000010.1, from coordinate 41,007 downwards.
CATACTTTCAGTATATGTATTTGATTTCACTCCTAGCTTTAAATCCCTTATCTTTTATCTTATAGGTATTGTTTTAGGGTTCTCAATCTATTCTCTGATTGGTCTAACGATTTCGCTTTTTGGGATAAAAGACAATAAGGATCAAGCTTTGTTAACTCCTCTTTACCTAATGAGTATTTTTCTCTCTGATGCTTTTTTCAATCTTTCAAGTATAAATTCTTTTTTTTCAATTATTAGTTATTTATTTCCTCTTACCCCAGTGTTGGATTTTATGAGAGAGGGAGATTTATTATCTCTGCTATACTGTCTCATTTGGTTGCTGATTTCTCTAACATTATATTATGTCAAGTTAAATTCTATGGGATTAAAACGGTTATGAAAATACGTTTTAGAATAACTGTTGCTTTTGTTTTGTTGTCTTGGTGTGTTACCAATGTGTTATCTCAACAAAATAGTAATGGTGATCATGTATTTCTTACTAGTGTTCAAAATCAAATAGAAATGAGATTTTTGGAAGCGATGAAAGATCAAGAATTTGAACCTCTTCTAAACATCAAAAACAGAATAGATCGGATAGACGATGTAGGCTCCTCCACTTTGAATTATTATAAAAGCTATTGGTCATCATATCTGCTATATCATTTGTCTCTATGCTACTTTAGAAATGGACAATTAGAAATGAGCGAACGTGTGATAAAAGAGGCAATTGATATACTTGAAGATATTGAAAATAAAGATTCCGAAGTTCTTGCTTTGTTGGCACTTGCACAGACTTTTTACTTTCAATATGTTCCGAGGCAGGATGTCTTTTTACACATGCACAAGGTGAAGGAAAACTTAAAGAAATCAATGATCTTGGACAAAAACAACATGAGAGCGCACTATGTAAATGCTAGTTATGATTATTATACGCCCGAAGAATATGGTGGTGGTCAAAGGTCTGAATCTCTTTTGTTAAAGGCTGTTGCTGCTCCCAACACTAGATCATCTCCATTTGCACCAAATTGGGGAAAGAAAGAAGCCTATGGACTGTTAATCGGATATTACATTAAAAAAGCAAATAAAGAATCAGCATCCAAATATTTGAGTATACTCAAAAACAGATTTCCTGAATACGGAATGATAAACTCATATTCTGAAGCTATTGAGGCAATTAATTGAACAGATTTAACTCTGGTCATTAGCGCCTATACCCCAACGCCTTTACATCGGAATAGGATAGATACGTCTGGTGGTTATATCATCAGAAGCAGTCATGTAGGGCGGTCCATAGAAAGCGTTGTCAAGCAATACCACAAGCTCAATGATATAGAACAGACCTTTAGGACTTTAAAAACTGATTTCAAGGTTAGGCCGATTGTTTATCAGAAAGACCATAGAATAAAGGCACCTATTTTTATTTCTGTTCTGACCTGTTATGGAGTCCATGTGATCCGGAGAAAGTTAAAGACACGGGGTATAGATGATAGTTGGGGAACTATTCAGCGGGAGTTGAATAAATGGCAACGTGGTGATGTTGTTTTGGAAAAGACCAAGAGAAAGGATATAGTCCTTTCAAAAGATGCCAAGCCGAATGAATTTCAAAGAACATTGGTTCAACTTATGCACATACCAATTAGCGATTTAGGGAGAAAAAATCATAAAAATGTAGGCCTAGTAAATTTTAAAAAATTGTAAATGATGATCTACAACCACTTACAAAATGAAGTGATAAACTTGCGGTTAAAGTTTTCTGAACGCATCAAAACAGAATTGGCTTGTAAGAAATACCTCTCTGAAATCAAATGGAAAGATGGCTTTTATGTGTCCAGTGTGGTCATGGGGCTTGCCAGGTAGAAAAGGACTTGTATAGGACGTGCAATTTCTGTAGCCATACGGAGTCAACTACAGCCAATACTTTTTCCACAGGGTTAGGTTCGGTGTGCGAGCAAGCCGTTTTTTATCACTTAAATGTTTAGGCAACGAGCGTATTCTGACAGTTCTTTACAAAATTTGCTAGGCAATCACCAATCAATGACTTGCAGACGTGATAAGATTCGAACTTATGACCTCCGGTTTAGGAAACCGATGCTCTATCCAACTGAGCTACACGTCCAAATTTAAGTCCAAAAATAAAAACAGGAACCCAAAGTGAGTTCCTGTTACTAAAACAAATATGAAAACAAAGAAAAATTACATCATACCTGGCATTCCGCCTCCACCTCCCATTGGGGGTGCTGCGGTTGCCTTATCTTCCTTGATATCCACAAGAGCACATTCAGTAGTGATAATCATACCTGCAACTGAAGCAGCATGTTCAAGCGCAACCCGAGCTACTTTTTTGGGATCAATGATGCCCGCTTCTAGCATATCAACATAAGTGCCGTCTTTGGCATTGTAGCCAAAATTGGGTTCACCTTCTTCTACCTTCGATACCACGACTGATCCCTCTGCACCCGAGTTTTCAACAATAATGCGCAGTGGACTTTCTAAGGCCCGTCGAACGATTTGAACCCCCGTTTTTTCGTCTTCAGTTTCGGTTTCTACATTCTCAAGATTTGGCTTTGCATTCAATAATGCGACACCACCTCCGGCAACAATACCTTCTTCAATAGCTGCTCGAGTAGCATGAAGTGCATCGTTTACACGATCTTTTTTCTCTTTCATCTCTACTTCAGAAGGAGCACCAACATAGAGTACAGCAACACCACCAGATAACTTAGCTAGTCGCTCTTGCAACTTTTCCTTATCATAATCAGAAGTTGTGGTCTCGATTTGGTTTTTTATTTCATTTACCCGACGAGTGATGGAATCTTTGTCTCCATGTCCACCTACTATTGTTGTGTTGTCTTTATCAACTGTTACTAAGTCGGCTGTACCAAGCATCTCAATAGAGGTGTTTTCTAGTTTGTAGCCTTGTTCCTCTGAGATTACTGAACCTCCAGTGAGAATAGCAATATCCTCAAGCATGGCTTTTCTTCGGTCTCCAAATCCAGGAGCTTTAACTGCGGCAATTTTAAGAATGCCACGAAGCTTATTGACTACCAAAGTGGCAAGAGCCTCTCCATCTACATCTTCTGCAATAATCAATAAAGGGGAACCAGATTCCAATACCTTATTCAGCACCGGAGTAAGGTCTTTCATGGTAGAAATTTTCTTATCAAACAGAAGAATTCTGGTCTTTTCTAGTTCTGTTGTCATCTTTTCTGAATCAGTGACAAAATAGGGAGATAAATATCCCCTATCGAACTGCATACCTTCAACAACATCAACATAAGTATCGGAAACTTTGGCTTCATCTACCGTGATGACTCCCTCCTGACCAACTTTATCGAAAGCTTCAGTGATGATAGTTCCGATAGCAGTGTCATTATTAGCCGATATACTTGCGACACTATGGATCTTTTCGGAAGACCCACCGACTTCGACTGCTGTAGAACCTAAATACTCTACAACTTTAGCCACGGCTTTATCAATTCCCTTTTTCAAATCCATTGGGTTCGCCCCAGCGGCTACATTTTTTATCCCTTCTTTGACAATGCTTTGGGCAAGAATAGTAGCTGTAGTAGTTCCGTCGCCTGCAATATCATTGGTTTTGGAGGCAACCTCCTTGACCATCTGGGCACCCATATTTTCCAGATTGTCTTCTAGCTCAATTTCTTTTGCTACGGTAACACCATCTTTGGTCACTTGAGGAGCTCCAAAAGATTTTCCCAATATAGCGTTTCGACCTTTTGGTCCTAGGGTTACTTTGACAGCATCCGCCAAGGCATCAACTCCTCTCTTAATGCCTTCCCTTGCTTCAACATCAAATACAATTTTTTTTGCCATTTTTTAAAAATTAAAGATTAAACAATTGCGAGTATATCGCTTTCTTTCATGATCAGATAATCTACCCCACCATGAGATAAATCGGTTCCGGAGTATTTACCATAGAGAACCAAATCACCTACCTTCACAGTAATGGGATTATCAGCTGTTCCAGGTCCAATCGCTACAACAGTACCTTTTTGCGGTTTTTCCTTTGCAGTATCTGGGATGATTAACCCTGATGCTGTTTTTTCCTCAGCGGGTGCAGGCTCAATCAATACCCTATCCGCCAGGGGCTTAATGTTTACTTTACTCATAATGAATAGTTATTATTAATTAGTTAACACTCCCACTTAGTCAGAAATTGTGCCAATGAAATAATACATCCAAATTGACACTTTTTTGTGACAATATGTCATAATCAAGGGAGAGATAATTTATTCTTCTTCTTGTTGGGGTGGAGGTAATTCCTCTGGTATTTCTGGTAATGCATCGGTAGCTGATGGTTCCTGCTCTGGAAGAGCTTCAGGAATCACTTCCTCTGATGGTGCAGTATTTTCAAGTAGTATGGAGTCTGTGTTTCCTTGACGAGTTAGGGTAACATTGGAGATTAAAATGAGGACCAACAAAAAGATGGCTAGTACCCAGGTCGAACGGTCTAAAAAATCAGTGGTTTTTTGGACTCCACCTAACTGTTGGGTTCCTGCTCCACCAAAAGCGGAAGAAAGTCCGCCACCCTTAGGGTTTTGAACCATAATTACAAGAACCAATAACAAGCAAATTAGGATGATGAGAACGATGAAAATGGAATACATACCTTCTACTTTTTGTTTTAGTTATTTACAATTCAGTTCCCGATTGATTTATCTTCTGTTTTACCTCATCAATTCGGCGAGCAAAGTAATCACTTTTTTTAGAATCGGTATCACGGAGAAAACAAAAAACCTCAATGGCTTTTTGAAATTGTTTTTGGGTTAAGTAAAGTTCGGCGAGAGTTTCGGTATAAACCCTATTGGGATGAATCAAGCGTTTTTTTGATAGGTCAGTTCTGCCATACATGGTAGACTCTTGATTAGCTTTAATCACTTTTGAGGTAATAGGGTTGTTGATGAATTGATCTATCCTTTTGGATTGTGTAGTTTCAGTTTTATTTGATTCCTTTTCCTTGTTTTTGGGATTTTTATCCTGACCTTTTGATTCTTCTAGCCACTTTTTAAGTAGGGTTCTTTGATAAGAAATAGTTGATGTCCGAAACAATTTTGATTCTGTAACATTTTCTTTGGAATCATTGATAATCAGCTGATAAAGTTGGGCTAGATGGAAGTAAGGATATTTACGGACAATAGAGTTCAACTTGGCTTTAATATCCTTGGGGTTGGTATCCTGAAGTTTCAGGACTGCTTGTAATTTTTCTAATCTACTTTCTACCATTTGGCTAAGGTATCGTTAAATATATCTTGAGTGATTCGTTCAAAAATAGCTTCGTGGGCTTCATCTTTGACATCGAATAATTGCAGTTCTGCGGGGTAATCATAATAAAAATTATAGGATCTTTCAAAGTCATCCTCTTCATTTTTTGTATTGATATATCGAAAATTCACTCTCATTGTCAATCTATTTTGGGCTGCTGTAATCTGAGCTGTAGCAGACATGGGAGAAATGCTATATTCTACTATTTCACCTTCATAAATTAGGTCGCCGTTTCGAGATACCAGATCCAGAGTCGATTGGTTATTGATAATATCTTGAAGAGCAATGGTAAAATCCTGGTCTAAACCGGGTTCTACGGTAGACCCAGGTCGATTTCCAGCTTGGTTTTCAAAAAAATTCACCTGGAAGGTACTAGTCCCGGGAGGAATAGAGGCCCCTGTAAAACTATAGATGCCACAACCCCAAAGACAGATTGTTATTGAGCTAAGGAAAATCAGGTTTAGAAATCTAATTCTGAAGGTTTTCTTCATTTAAGTTATAGCTTTTTATTTTTCGGTACAAAGTACGTTCAGAAATCCCTAATTCTGCTGCAGCTGCACGTCTTTTTCCTTTACTTCTTGAAAGAGCATTTTTAATCATTTCAAGTTCTTTTTCTTGAAGAGAAATGGGTTCATCTTCCAAGGCCTCAATATACCGATAGTTATTTTGATCGCTGTCTATATGATCTAATTCTCTATTAGGAAAGGGTATTTTCTGGGGTTGTGACAAATCGTTTTTTGGCTTGTTTTCTTTTCCATAAAGTTTTTCTATTAGTGACTTTTTGCCCATTTTTTTAGAGGAGGGATCTTTTTGATTGAGCGTTTCTAAAACCAATTCTCTTAGGTCATTTATTTCTCGCTTCATGTCGAAAAGAAGTTTGTACAAAACTTCCCGATCTTCATAGAACTGATCTTCGGTCTTCTCTTTGGCAATAATCATGGGGAGTCTTGAACCCATATTTGGTAAGTATTTTCGGATTACTTGCTCTGTAATCGTGGGGTTCATTTCGAGGATTGATAACTGCTCTACTGTGTTTTTGAGTTGCCTAATATTTCCTTTCCATCTATAATTGAGGATGATGTTTTTAGCATTATCATCTAGTCGAATACCGGGTCTTCGATATTTACTAGCAAAATCAGAAGCAAATTTTCTGAAGAGCAATAATACATCTTCACCTCGGTCTCTTAATGGGGGGAGAAAAATCTGGACGCTACACAATCGATAATAGAGGTCTTCTCTAAATTTCTTTGTCTCTAATGCTTTTTGAATATCAACATTTGTGGCGGCGATGATGCGCACATCTGATTTCTGAACTATAGAAGACCCTACTCGGATGAATTCACCTGATTCGAGGACTCTCAGTAATCGCACTTGAGTAGATAGGGGTAATTCTCCTACTTCATCGAGAAATAACGTTCCTTTGTCCGCAACTTGGAAATAACCGGCTCGAGCTTGGGTAGCTCCTGTAAATGCCCCTTTTTCGTGTCCAAATAATTCACTATCTATCGTACCTTCAGGTATAGCGCCGCAGTTTACTGCAATATATTTTGCGTGTTTTCGGTGTGAATACTGGTGTATTATTTTGGGAATGCTTTCTTTTCCAACGCCACTTTCGCCGATAATCAATGCAGAAATGTCCGAAGGAGCGATTTTATAGGCTGTTTCAACAGCGGTTATCAATCGAGAATCATTTCCGATTATTTCAAATCTTTGTTTTATGTTTTGTAAGGGTATCATAAAATTATGGCCAGTGTGCGTAATCCAATGCGGCACCTACTAGAGTTGTGGGGGTAGATTTTTGGATGATGACATCAACATACTCTCCAATCTTGTAATGCTCTTTGGGGAAAACTACCACCGTATTTTGGGTTGTTCTTCCGCTCCAATACTCATTTGACTTTCTTGAGGCTTTTTCAATGAGTACTCGGCAAGTTTTTCCAATCATTTGCTGGTTAAGAGAAGAGCTGTGCTTATGCTGTAGGTCTATAATTTGGTTGAGTCTTCTTTTCTTTTCTCTCAGTGGAATATCGTCTTTCAATTTTCTTGCTGCTAAGGTATTTGGTCTTTCGGAGTAAACGAACATAAAGCCGTAATGGTATTGTACGTACTCCATCAGGGAGAGGGTATCTTCGTGGTCTTGCAGTGTTTCAGTCGGGAAACCGCTGATCATATCGTGAGAAATACCACAATTGGGGATGATGGTTCTGATGGAATCAATCAATTCAAGGTATTCTTCTCTGGTATGTTGTCTATTCATCAGCTTCAAAATCCGATTACTTCCTGATTGAACGGGTAGGTGGATATGTTTACAGATATTATCGTATTCAGCGATTGTGTACATCACTTGTGGTGTCATGTCTTGGGGGTTGGACGTGGTGAATCGGATCCGAAGTTCGGGAAATGATTTTGCTACCAAAGCCAATAATTTATCAAAGGAAAGAGCCGTTTTCTTTTGCAATGCTGATGCTTTGGCAAAATCTTTTTTAAGACCTCCGCCGTACCAGATATAGCTATCGACATTTTGTCCAAGGAGGGTCACTTCTTTATATCCTGTTTTGGCGAGGGTTTCGATTTCTTGAAGGATACTTTTGGGATCTCTACTTCGTTCTCTTCCTCTTGTAAAAGGAACAACACAGAAGGTACACATATTGTCACACCCTCTGGTTATTGAAACGAACGCTGAGACTCCATTTGAATTCAATCTAAGGGGGGAGATATCGCTGTAGGTTTCTTCTTTGGAAAGCAAAACATTGACTGCTTCTCGGTGGTCCTCCAGGTGATTGAGCAAATTGGGAAGATCGCGATATGCATCGGGTCCAACCACGAGGTCAACTATTTTTTCTTCTTCTAGGAACTTATGCTTGAGCCGTTCTGCCATACATCCTAGTACGCCGATTTTGAGTTTTGGGTTCTGTTTTTGGTAGTATTTTAGGGCAGATAGACGATTTCGGACTCGTTGTTCGGCTTTTTCTCTTATAGAGCATGTATTCAAAAGAATGAGATCTGCAGAATTGGGATTATCGGTAATAGTATACCCGGTTTTCTCCAATACTGATGCGACCACTTCACTATCAGCGAAATTCATCTGACATCCATAAGTTTCGATGTATGCGTTCTTATGTTTTTTATCTATTATCTCCGTTATCTGGTTTTGATTTTGTAGCAAAGGTTCCATTGAATCATCTTCTAGGATGCTCGACTCAGCGTTCAAAACGATATTCTGTGTATTGACTCTCATTAATCCGATTGGACCAAAATTTCAAGACTTCTTGATCAATTGGTTCAAGTTGTATTTATAGAAATGTGATGGCAAAGTTAATAATCAATTTCCGAAATACGACATTTTGTCAGCATTAAAATATTTCTATTGGAGTAAAACTATGTTAGATAGATAAATACACAAAATGAGGCGAGTATTTTTTATGTTTCAATTGAATTCTTGCTGTTGTTTTTTTGGCTATCCAGAAATTCTTTTAAGTTTTCATTCAAACATTTCTTATTTTAGTCTGTGCAATGCAGTAGAAAATAGGTGTTTGGTAATAATGATTGTGAACCCTTTGGCCGATTGGTGGCATTGAATAGTATGAAATGACCACTTTTTGGAGATAGGCTTGAAACCAAGGATAGGACTTTAAGGGTATAATTTGGATATATATTGATCTTTGTAAAAAATAAATAGTATGGAAATTAGATATTTAGGACATGGGGGCTTTCAGATAAACTTCAATGAAAGCCAATTGATTATTGATCCTTTTGTTAGCGGAAACCCCCTTGCAAAGTCCATTGATATAGATAATTTGGAGGCTGATTATATTTTACTTACCCACGGACATGAAGATCATGTGCTTGATGCGGAGAGTATTGCCAAAAAGTTTGGTTCAACCATCATATCCAATTTTGAAATAGTCAGTTGGTATGGTGCCAGAGAGATTCTGGGTCATCCTATGAATCATGGTGGGAAGTATCGTTTTGAATTTGGATGTGTCAAATATGTAAATGCAATTCATTCGTCGGTATTGCCGGACGGCACATATGGAGGTAATCCGGGAGGTTTTGTGATTTGGAACGATGAAAAGGGAAAAGACAACATCTGTATATACATAGCGGGAGATACCGCTCTTACGATTGATATGAAATTAATTCCTGAAACTTGCCCGAAGATTGATTTAGCCATACTACCTATCGGAGATAATTTCACTATGGGGTATGAAGATGCAGCTTTGGCGGCAGAATTTGTTAATGCTTCTAAAATCATTGGATGCCACTATGATACTTTTCCTCCGATTGTAATTGACCGTAAATCAGCTGTTGATTGTTTTAGAAAGCGGGGGAAAGAGTTGATTCTCTTGGACATAGGAAGTCAAATAAATATCTAAACCTGACTTTTTCTTCTATTTGACTTCTTTTATTGCTTAAGTGTATGTATATCTTTTATAGATCCTAGAATCAACCCATTAATGCAACTTTGGGGTAGGATTTTGAATTGAAGAATCAAAAGACAATAGCAAGTGAAACTTATACTCGCTGTTCAAGAACCAAGCAAGTGGCAAAGTAAGGTATCACCCTTGATGAACCTAACGGATACGGTCTAAAAAAAATATTATGCTACAAAAGCTGCACTTATAACCGATAATATTCAATCAGAATATTCTTCAAATGAGAAACTTCGGTAAGGATTAGAAAATTGATCTGATTATTTACGCCAATTCAAATACTAATGCGTGTAAAAGATTTGAACGCGAGAAGAATGAAGATGCACTTTTTTGTGTTGGTTATTTTTATTTAGAATAAATATAAATAAATTTGTCGGCGTTTTCAATTCAATAAATGGTTGAAAATGGAAAAACCATTTACCTATACAAATTAATAATGATGAAACAAGAAAAACTTTTCTGTGTCGCGGTGGTATTGTCCTCATGGGGATATTTATTCCCCCAAGCCCAATTGGAGTTTGAGTCAAATAAGTTGGAGCTAGATAAACAAGCCATCAAAATTATGTGTGGCTGCTATGAAGTGGGTTTCAACTTTATAGAAACTTTTTCTTTTTCTGAAGACTCACTCTATAAACCCTCAGAAACTAAGCACATGAGTGCCCTCGAATGGGTCAAACTTTTAGAAGATGATGAGGATAAAATTGTCATGCAGCACTTGTTGATTGTCGGAGGTGATGAAAGACCAACAATTGTAAAACATTGGAGACAAGACTGGTTATATGAAAACCAAACCAGTTACGATTATGATGCTGATAATCGTTGGAAATATGTTTCATATACCGCAGACCAAGTCAAAGGAAAATGGACTCAAAGAGTATCCCAAGTTGATGATACTCCACGCTATGAAGGGAGAGCGACCTGGGTGCACGTAGATGGTAAAAGTTCATGGGAAAGCAAGGCAGATGCCCCTCTGCCCAGAAGAGAACATACTGTAAGAAACGATTATAATGTGATGAAAAGAACCAATCATATACTAGTTTACAATGACCATTGGATCCACGATCAAGATAATGATAAAATAGTCAGAAGAAACGGAGAACCGGATGTGTTACTAGCACAGGAAAAAGGGCATAATGTCTATAAAAAAGTGGCCGATGAAAAATGTATAGCTGCACAAAAATGGTGGAAAGAAAATCATCAACATTGGGATTCAGTACGCAGAGAGTGGGATGAGATATTTTCCAAAAAAGAAGACATCATCCTATAATTTCAAAAACAATAATTACAATTCATAGATAATTATCGCCGCTAAAAGACCAAGAAATAATCTAAATCACTGAGAAAATCAATATCGGATGTAACCGGTGATTTCTAATCCATACCCAGTAATGCCAACTCGTTGCTTTTGTTCCGAGTTGCTGATGAGCAAAATACGGCTAATGCCTATATCATCCAAGATTTGAGCACCAATACCATAATCCCGATCGTCCATAGAAATAGGAGGCACCCTAAGGAGATCCCCAGAAGACTGAAATCTTTCTAATTCAATAAATCTAGCCAACAAATTTTCACTATCTTGTTCTTTATTGATAAATAGAATGGCCCCCTTTTCTTGGGTATTGACAACATTGAAAATTGAGGCCAATTTAGATTTTCCCCCTTTGATTATTTTATTAATAATATCATTGCTTACCCTCGAAGATTCAATCCGTGTAGCAATTGTTTCTCGTTTTGTCCATTCACCCCTGGTCAATGCAAAATGTATCACTTCGTTGGTGGTCTGCTTGTATACCCGAAGCCGGAATTCTCCATATATAGTCTGAATAGAGGCGTCTAATTTCTTGGAAATCAAACGATCATGTTGCATACGATAAGATACCAAATCTTCGATCGATACAATCCGGATATTGTGTTTTTCAGCAATCTTTTTTAATTCAGGAACCCTAGCCATGGTTCCATCAGGATTCATTATTTCCACAATGACCCCAGCAGGTTGCATCCCCGCTAAGGATGCAAAATCAATTGCAGCCTCGGTATGTCCTGTTCGCCGAAGAACACCACCCGGTTTTGCCATCAAGGGAAAGACATGACCAGGGAAAACAAAATCTTCCGGCGAACTCTTAGGGTCAACCAAGGCTTTTATGGTCTTGGAACGATCTTCAGCAGAAATTCCAGTAGTGACACCATAGCCTTTCAGATCCACCGAAACGGTAAATGCCGTTTGCATAGGATCAGTATTATTGGAAGCCATTTTTGCCAAACGCAACTGCTGACACCTATCCTGGCTAAGCGGAACACATATGAGCCCCCGACCATGAGTAGCCATAAAATTGATTAATTCTGGAGTGACCATTTCAGCAGCAGCAACAAAATCACCTTCATTTTCCCGGTCAGCATCATCAACCACCACAATCACTTTCCCCCTTTTAATCGCCTCTATGGCATCAGGGATTTTATCGAATGCCATTACCAATATTTTTTTTAAAAAAGTTGATGACAAACAAAGGAATGAACATCAAGATATTTTTTAAGCGAATGTTGAAATATGCTAAATCAAATACCTCTTTGTCAGCCGAAGCCCTATTGGATAGAAAAAAAGATAGAACCCCAACGATAAAAGTGGATGTCCAAGTTCCCAGGATAGGCGATATACTGCCGTCTTCAGCGGCGTTTTTAGCAAACATACCTATGTAATGATAGGTGAGGAACAAAAATATGGACAATACAAAAGGCAAACCAATGCCACCTTTTCTAATTATCGCCCCAAGTGAACCCCCAATGAGAAACAAAAATACACAAGAGAAACTCAAAGCATATTTATCATGAAGCGTGATAATATGGGCATTTAGCCAGCGAATCAGTATACTTAATTCATTCCGATTAACCTCAAGAATTCCCTCATTATTTCTAAGGTCATCTAATGCCCTCTGGACAGCCCTGATTTGATTGTAAGAAAACTTCGAGTCAATAAAATCTAAAACATTTTCGGGTATGGTATCTGGAGATTTGGAGGACTCTAATCTTTGGATCTCCCCTATTGGGCTAGTTGATATAAAATTGATGAGGTGGCTTTCTACTCGTTCAATTATGCTGGTCTGTAATGAATCAATGTGATAAGATAATAAATCAATATCATAAGTTCGGTAATTAAGGGTATTATCCTCTTCGTACAAATCAACATTGTTGATATCAGAAACATCAATATTCATGATGTATTTCTCAAAATGAACCATAGTATGAGGAAAACGACTTAGCGCTTGTGGATTTTCAGGCTCTAAATCTTCATACCTATTTCCATCGTAGAGAATTAATTGTAGATTGTCACCACTAGTTTTGTTGTTGAATTCTCCCCGATTGGCCTTAATCACCAAATTGTTCTTACCCTCAGGGTGATACTGATGAATGATGACATCTTCCAACAACTCATCATTTTGTCCGTACATATTTTCCACTTTGATATTGTATACCCCTACCTCATTGAACATTCCCTCACGAATCGCTAATGCAGGTTTCTTTTTGGCTAGATTTTTCCGTAGAGCATAAGATTTTCGCTCTCCATAGGGGATGACCTCATTTGAAAATATAAAAGCCCCAATTCCAATAACAATATGAACCAAAACTAGTACAGTCAGAGGCCTCCAAAGAGACATTCCGCTGGATTTCATGGCCACGAATTCAGAATTTTCAGCAAATGACCCAAAAGTCATCAAAGAAGCCAAGATAACAGACAAGGGCAATACCAAAGGAACCAAACGCGGAAAGAAATAAATCAGAAACCGAGCGATAGTGACAAAATCAAGACCCTTACCTGCCAGTTCATCAATATACAACCAAAAGGTTTGGATAATGAAAATCACCATACATATCAGAAAGACCGCTACCAATCTCTTTAAATAAATTATAGTAATGTACTTATCGAAAAGGTTCATTTATTCAATGATAATATAGTCGGGATAATTCTCACGTTGAAAAGCAAAAAAATCCGAAGTTAATCCCCGATTATAGGTATAATCAGAAAAAGTAATTTGAGTGAGCTGTTGTGCTGTGTTCTCCATGGTTATAGAAACTAACTCGTCTGAATCAGTATTGATACCCAATAACACCGATTCAATGTCGCCAGCGGTGGCGGTTGGTTCAAGATTTATAAATTGAAGCCTCTGATCTTGAAAATTTTGGACGATATCCATACTAGCTACATAGTTTTCTTGTAGATAGGACAGGAGATTAAATAGATGAAAAGGAGTATTCTCCTCACCGGTGTTCTCGCTTCGGAAGACTTCCTTGTTTTCAGATGAAATGGTGTACAAATATTTTCCATCAAATCGTAATTCCAGATTTGGAATAGAGACAACATATAAATTTTTCTGCATCGTGATAAAACCGAGTATTTCGTTAGTAGATTCCGCCGAAGATTTCATCCTTTCTTGATAGGTAAATTTCGCTGAGATGTTATCAAATGAATCATAATGTTCAATCAATGAAACAACTATTTGGGTTGCTTTGTTCTCTTGCTGACCAGACAATATATAAATAGACATAAACGCACAACAAAGCATTACAAAATTCTGAGACCAGAATTTCGGTTTTTTGGAGAAAATCAGAGAAAAGAAAATAGTGCTTTTAGCCATCATTAGCCGGTTGAATCAAACTACCAAGAAGGTTTAACTTAGACTTCAATACTGAGATTTTGAAGGTGTGTATGAAGCTCATCTAAAGTGGTGATTAAGACATTTCGGGGCTTACTTCCCTTAGCGGGTCCAACGATATGGGCTTGTTCCAACTGATCCATAATTCTACCAGCTCGATTATACCCTACTTGTAATTTTCTTTGGACATTTGAAGTAGATCCTTTTTGGGTTTGTACCACAAGCTCGGCTGCTTCCACAAAGAATTTATCTAGATCTCCACGCTGTTCTAAACCATCGGTGTTTTCATTTTCTTCCTCAACCTCCGGTAACAGATAAGGTTGGTTACATCCCCTTTGGTTAGAGATAAATTTTACTACATTTTCTACTTCCGAAGTACCCACATAGGCACACTGGATTCTAGTTGTTTTGGTTTGGTAAGAAAATAACATATCCCCACGTCCAATAAGTTGGTTGGCACCTGATTGATCTAAAATAGTTCGCGAATCCGTATTCGAAACGACTTTAAAGGCTATTCTGGCAGGAAAATTTGCCTTGATTAGCCCTGTAATGACATTGACTGATGGTCTTTGGGTAGCAATAATCAAATGAATACCCACTGCACGAGATAACTGAGCCAATCTAGTAATTGAGGATTCGACTTCTTTTCCTGAGGCCATGATTAAATCAGCAAATTCATCAATGATGAGGATAATATAGGGCAGAAATTTATGCCCTTCCGATGTAGAAAGCGAACGCTTGCGAATTTTGTGATTGTATTCTAATAGATTCCGACAACCTGCTTTTTTTAGTAAAGTATATCGATTGGTCATCTCTTCACACAAAGACTTCAATGTGTCTTTGGCTTCCTGATAGTTTGTGATCACCGGCTCGGAAATATTTGGAATTCTAGCCAAATAATGCCTAGACAATTTACTGTAAACCTTCAGCTCGACCATTTTGGGGTCAATCATCACAAGCTTTACCTCTTCTGGGTGTTTGGTGTAGAGTGTAGACATGATGATGGTATTCAAACCCACTGATTTGCCTTGTCCTGTAGCTCCGGCAACTAGAAGATGGGGCATTTGAGCTAAGTCAATCTGAAAGTTTTCCGAACCGACGGTTTTACCCAAAGTAATAGGTAATTCCATAGATTTCTGTTTGACTATTTCAATGAAATCTGGTGAAGCCAAGATATCTCTGATAGCCACAATGGTGGGTATGCGATTAGGAACTTCAATACCAACAGTACCTTTTCCAGGAATGGGTGCAATAATCCTGATGCTCACAGCCGAAAGAGCTAGAGCAATGTCTTTTTCTAATTTTTGGATTCCTCCAATGCGGACACCTTTTTCAGGAACCAATTCGTAGAGTGTAACCGTGGGACCTATTGTTGCCTTGACAATGGTTACTCTAAGACGATAACTTTCAAGCTTTTGTTGAATGATCCGCTTATTGGTTTCTAATTCTTTTTCATTGATCTGGGTATTTGATTTATAATGTGATTTGAGCAATCCAAGGTGAGGTAAGGTATAACCTGGTAGTAAAGATCGAGGGTCAAAAGCCCCCTTAGGTAGTTGCTCTTTTTCTGATTGAGCCTGTGTAATGGGTTTCTTGTTTGCTTTTTTGGATGGTTTGGCAACCATGGTTTTAGAATCGCGTAGCTTTTTGGTACTTTGAGTATCAGGTGGTCTCTTGGTGGTCTTGGAACCTCCGGTGACATTTCGAACCTTCTGGAGCTCCGGCTGATAATTCCATTCGATAACTGCGAAACACAGAAAAATAAAAAAAAGAATCCCTATCAGCCCTATCAGCCCGACATAATCAATTAAATACTCATGGATTTCATACCCAACGACTCCTCCGAGCATAGGATTGTAATTATTCAAAAAGCCTAGACAAACACTTAGCCACAATATGCGTAACAATCCCTTTATCCATAAATAAAACAATCGAGAGATTTTTTTGTTGATAATGACAGTAATACCTGTTCGAAAAAATAGATAAGGAAACAAAAGACTAGCAACACCAAAGAGGTCGTAAATAAGAAAATGAGAGATAAACGATCCGACCTTACTGAGTATATTTTGTGCCGTAATTGTTCGGTCCCCGAGCAAAGCCTGAGTAGAAAAGTCTTCTTTCCAATAGAAGAGGAAAGAAATACAAGCCAATAGCAACATTATCGATCCAATAATTAGAAAAATCCCCAAGATGATTCTTAGATCACGATTCCTTTGGGATTTCCTCTGGCGTATGGCTTGACCAAACGGCATAATTTATTCTTGGGGATTGATATTATTCACTGACAAAGGTAGAAATTAACCTAGTGGATGGGGTTGATTCAAGAATATTGAGGTATTACTCTTTCTATCAGAAAGAAATTGATGCCTAGCAAAAGTATATTTAATTCCAAAGAAAAAATATTAGTGTCTGTACGAATCTAAAACGATTGTTGAATAATACAGTGATTAAAATTGTCATATTAATACCATTTTAGTTATACATTGACATAATTTAGCAAGAAATATATTCCTAAACCTCAGACTAGGGATTTTATTTTTATACGAAATAAGGCAAAAAAGAGGGTCATTAATGGACTAATCCAGTTGAAAACTGCATAGATAAAGTATTCAGCCACACCAACGCCTAGAACCCCCGATTGATAAGCACCACCGGTATTCCACGGAATCAAAACCGAAGTAACCGTTCCCGCATCTTCTAAAGTTCTGCTTAAATTTTCTGGTGCTAGATTTCGATCCTTATATGATTTGGCAAACATTTTTCCAGGCACTACTATTGCGAGGTATTGATCTGAGGCGGTAATATTAACAGTAAGGGAAGATGCAACGGTAGATAGAATGAGTTGGAAAGTGCTTTTTGCCCATCTTAAAAGGGCTCGACTGATTGTCTCTAAAGCACCTATAGCATCTAGCACGCCACCAAAGACCATAGCACAAATAATGAGCCAAATAGTACCGAGCATACCATGCATACCACCTGAAACAAACAAATCGCTCAAAATGACACTACTAGTTTGAATTTCAATTTTGGTGGTTATAGAGTCTAAAATAATTCGGTAGCCATTTTCAAAATTTAGAATTCCATTTTGAGTCAATTCAATCAGCAGAGGCCTCTGGAAAATTAAAGCAAATACAATGGCTATTAAAACTCCTTGGAATAAAGCCACCAGAGGGGGAGACTTTTTTATGATCAAAAAAATCACTGTTGCAGGGACCAAAAAAAGTAACCCACTGAGGTTGAATTTCTCTGAAATAGCTTCTAAAATGGGAGAGATGTCAGCAGGTTGATGTGTGTTCAAACCAAATCCAAGTACCACGAAAACACCGAGCGTGATTAAAATACTAGGAGCTGTAGTGTAGGTCATATACCGTATATGGGTAAACAGTTCCGATCCTGCCATTGCCGGAGCTAAATTGGTCGTATCACTTAAAGGCGACATCTTATCACCAAAATAGGCTCCTGAAATTACTGCTCCTGCGGTCATCCCCATGGGGATACTCAAAGCATTGCCGATACCGATCAAGGCAATCCCAACAGTAGCCGATGTAGTCCAAGAGCTTCCGGTTGCCAAAGAAATGAAACAACAAACCACAAGACATGCAGGAAGAAAAAACGAGGGATCTAGTATCTGCAGTCCATAATATATCATTGCTGGAATTACTCCGCTGATAAGCCAAGTACCAGCGAGAGCCCCAACCAATAAAAGAATTAGGACAGCTGGAGTAACTGATTGGACACTCTCTGAAACTCTTGCAAGCATCCTCTTGTAGGGAACTTTGTAGACGAATCCCACGATAGATGCAACCACTCCGCCAAACAAAAGGATAAATTGATTCGATCCTCCCAGGGCATCATCCTTGAATACAAATACATTATAGGAAAGCAATAGTATAAGAACTATGATGGGTATTAAAGCTGCAGCTAGCGGCAAGGGTTTTTGATTCATGGCGTCAATTTACAATTTCCTTCAAAAAAGATGGCCTAAATGAGATTTATCAATGTGGTGGAAACGTTTGGAAAATCATTTCAGAGGCAGAGTATTTGTAAATTGCGGACTAAAATTTTTAAGGATGTTCAACAATCTAGCAGAAAAATTAAATTCAGCTTTTAAAGTTCTTAAAGGTCAAGGAAAAATCACTCAAGTCAATATCGGCCAAACGCTTAAGGAAGTAAGAAGAGCATTAATACAGGCCGATGTGGGTTATAAAATAGCTAATGATTTTATTAAGAGCGTTAAGCAGAAAGCTATTGGGCAAAAAGTGGAAAGCAGCCTTCAACCGAAGCAACTTTTTATAAAAATTGTCCATGATGAGCTGACAGAATTAATGGGTTCAAAAACCAAAACCCTACCCCTACAGTCTCGTCCACTAATTATCTTATTGGCTGGTCTTCAAGGAACAGGTAAAACGACAATTGCTGGAAAGTTGGCTTTGGAATTAAAACAAAAACACAAGAAAACACCATTGTTGGTTGCCTGTGATGTTTATCGACCTGCAGCCATTGAGCAGCTGAAGATATTATCTGAAAGAGCCCAAGTTGATTTTTATGCAGAACAGGAGTCTAAAAATCCCATAAAAATCGCTCGTAATGCTCTTTCCCATGCCAAATCAAATGGTAATGATACCATCATTGTAGATACAGCTGGGAGATTGGCTATAGACCAACAGATGATGGATGAAATAAAACAAATCAAGAATCAAATTCGACCAACCCAAACCCTTTTTGTTTTGGATTCCATGATGGGGCAGGATGCAGTCAATACGGCAAAAGCATTTAATCAGGTATTGGAGTTGGATGGCGTTGTTTTGAGCAAATTAGATTCTGATGCTAGAGGGGGGTCTGCTTTATCGGTAATGTCTGTAGTAGAAAAGCCTATCCTATATGTCGGTGTGGGAGAAAAGTTAGAAGATATCGAAGTGTTTCACCCCAAAAGGATGGCCAATAGGATCCTGGGTATGGGAGATATAGTCAGTTTGGTGGAAAAATCAAGAGAAGCTATTGATCAAAAAGAAGCTCAGCGAATACTCAAGAAGGCATCAAAAAACAAATTCAACTTAGACGATTTGATGGTTCAACTCAATATGTTGCAAAAGATGGGAGGCCTAAAACGACTTAGCAATTTACTTCCCGTGCAGAATCAAAATCCAGAAGACACGGAAGAATTTGCCCAACGTATTGCCGTGATAAGACATATTTATCAATCAATGACTCCAAAGGAGCGTTCAAACCCCAAAATCATTAATCATAGCAGAAAAATTCGAATTGCCAACGGATCTGGAAACACCCTATCAAGTGTAAATCAGGTACTGGGTACATACGAACATATCGGTAAAATGATGAAAATGAGTTTGTCAGATAGATCCAAGATGATGTCTCACTTAAATATATAGGATATTTTGCCATGGTAATAATAGATGGGAAAAAGATTTCTGCTTTAATCAAAGAAGAAATCAAAAAAGAAGTGGAAGATCGAAAAGCGAAAGGTTTACAGCCACCTCATCTTGCTGCAGTTTTGGTTGGGACAGATGGAGCAAGTCAAACTTATGTTAATAGCAAAGTACTTGCTTGTGAAAAAGTGGGATTTACTTCGACCTTGGTGAAAGAAAAAGACTCTATCTCAGAAGCCCAATTGATTCAAATAATAGATCAATTAAACAATGACAGTTCCGTTGATGGGTATATCGTACAACTGCCGCTTCCAAAGCACATTGATGAACAAAAAATTCTTATGGCTGTTGATCCAAATAAAGATGTGGATGGATTTCATCCGTTTAACTTTGGTAAAATGGCTTTAGAAATGCCCACATTTATTCCTGCGACTCCATTCGGTATAATGGAATTACTTAAGCGCTACGACATAGAGGTGGCTTCAAAACATTGTGTAGTAATCGGCAGAAGTCACATCGTGGGCAGACCAATCAGTATATTGATCAGTCAGAAAAAAAAATATGCCAATGCAACGGTTACTCTTGCCCATAGTAGGACAATAAATTTGGATCATCTCACGCGATCTGCTGACATCATCATAACTGCACTAGGGAGACCGGAATTTCTTAAAGCAGACATGGTTAAAGAAGGATCTGTGGTGATTGATGTCGGTATAACGAGAGTTTCTGATTCAAATGCCAAACGGGGGTATGTACTCAAAGGGGATGTTGACTTTGAGGGCGTTTCAAAAAAGGCTAAAGCCATTACTCCAGTTCCCGGAGGAGTAGGCCCTATGACAATAGCGATGCTTTTGAAGAATACTTTATTAGCTAGCGAAAGAAAAGTTGTAAGACTTGATGCAGTCTCATAAGCTTAGATGTCCAAAGGTAGAACTAGGTGTAAGGTACAGTAGTTATTTCATCTAGCAAAAAGCTGGTCCGGATTTTTAAAGGATTTAAATTCCAAAGCATTCCCTGATGGATCGTAGAAGAACATGGTCATTTGTTCTCCTGCTAGCCCCTTGAATCTCCTATAGGGTTCAATGATGAACTGTACTTCCTTTGTTTTGAGCAAATCTGCGAATTTTTCAAACTCATTCCATCCTAGAACTACGCCGAAATGGGGTACCGGTACAGAGTGCCCATCCACCTTGTTGTGGTGCAAGTTGGGATGGTGATCAGGGTCGAAATGCAAAACAAGTTGGTGTCCAAAAAGATTATAATCTGCCCAATGTTCGGCATTTCTTCCTGGGTTACAGCCTAAGGTCTGTTGGTAAAAATTTTTGGTTTTTTCTAAATCATTCACCGGAATTGCTAGATGAAAAGGATATAAAGATGCCATGAGATTAATTTTACGCCAAATATAATTGTTCATCAATAGTTCTATCAAACCGAAGCTGTCTGAAAGTATGAAAGAGATCGACACGTATAAAGAAGGTAAAATCCTTCCGCTAATGGAGGCATTTCAGACCATCCAAGGTGAGGGCAATCATCAAGGAAAAGCAGCGTATTTTATTAGGCTTGGAGGATGTGATGTGGGATGCCACTGGTGTGATGTCAAACAAAGCTGGGATGTTCATTCACATCGGCCGATGAGGGTTGAAAAAATTGTCCAGTCTATATCTAAAAAGATTGATTTAGTGGTCGTTACTGGTGGGGAACCATTGATGTGGAATTTGGATCATTTAACTCATCTTATCAAAAAAGCGGGCAAATTCACTCATCTTGAAACCTCAGGAGCATATGGTGTATCTGGTCAGTGGGACTGGTTTTGTTTGTCTCCAAAAAAAAGAAAGTTACCTTCAAGACAAGCCTATAATCAAGCAGACGAACTAAAAGTGATTGTGTACAATAGATCGGACTTTCAATTTGCTGCTCAACAAAGTCAAAAGGTGCTATCTAGCTGCAAGTTGTATTTACAACCTGAATGGGGTAAAAGAAAACAGATGATGCCTCAAATTGTTGATTTTATCAAAAAAAACCCTCATTGGAGGATTTCACTTCAAACCCACAAGTATATGCATATTCCTTAGCTATCTGGGTATATCAAATAAGGGGATCTTATCTTTAGGAATTCCTCAAGATCTTTTTTCCAAGAAGAGCGTATTTGTTGGGCGTTATATCCATTTTTTATCTGTATTTCCAACAAATCGTTACCTGCTATTCGACTAAATCCTTTCAAAAAAAAGGACTCTCTATCGGGGAAATAAACATAAGCTTCCATCAACCATTGTAATTCGATTTTTTCGGGTCTTGGGTAATTTGAAAGATCTTTACCGAAGCAAAGCTCTCCGTTGTGCTTGGGGTTTTTTGCCCCTTGGTTTGGTTCGGGAACAAAGGAATAGTCCAAGATCCTCAATTGGGGATGACCAAACACTTGAAATTGTTTATCGGTACCTCTTCCGACGCTGATTACAGTCGGTTCTAGCAAACACAGACTAGGGTAGAGATAGATAGACTGAAGATTAGGGAGATTGGGTGAAGGTTTTATGGGCGGAGCATAAATACTTTTGCGGGTATAATTTTTTATTGGGATTACTGTTAAATCAGCTTTTATCTGATTTTCCAACCAACCCTGACCGTTGATCATTTGAGCATATTCTCCGATGGTCATACCATAGGCAATTGGAACGGGATGCATTCCCACAAAACTAGAATGAGCCATATCTAGTACAGGGCCGTCTATCAGGTGAATGTTGGGATTTGGTCTGTCTAGTACTATGAGTGGAATATCATTTTCGGCACATGCCTCCATCACATAATGGAGAGTAGATAGGTACGTATAAAAGCGAGCTCCTACATCTTGAAGATCAAAAAGCATGAGATCTATACCTTCTATTGATTTATCTGTTGGCTTGTAATTCTCACCATATAGTGAATTTATAGTCAATCCACTTTTTGGATCGACCAGATTGTCTATTTTTTCTCCAGCATCCGCCACACCTCTAAATCCGTGCTCAGGGGCGAATACTTTCACTAGGGATACCGAAAGGGATTGAAGTGTATCTACAAGGTGTACAAGACCGCCATCGCTATTTACCACACTACTTTGATTGGCCACTAATCCAATATTTAAATCGGTTAACCTATCCAGATAATCTTCAAAATTTTCTGCTCCAGGTTTGATTGGTAGTATTTGAGGTTCTATTTTTTTTGTGGCACAAGCAGTTAAGCAAAAAAAGAGCAATAATGTACTTTTGATGAAACTCAAATTGATACTCATGACTCTGATGGTGTCAATGCTTGATTGATTCCATAAAATCACTTTTTTGAAAAACGGGTTAAACATATTTCGGAATTACGAATTGGCCTTTTTTATCGCTAAAAGAATGCGACAATCCAGGGGAAACAAAAGTAATGTTTCATCTAAAATCATTACCATAGCAACTATCGCTGTTGCTCTTGGAATCATGATGATTTTAATTGCTTTTGCTACGGGAAAAGGAATGCAAAAGGAAATACAACAAAAAGCGGTTGCCTTTAATGGTCATCTCAATGTTGTCCATATAGAAAATGAAAATCAAGAGTTGACTATATATCCTTTCGAGGATCAGCCGGAAGTGAGAGAGTTGCTGGATTCTCATGATCAAGTGGTGGACTATTTCCCTTTTGCAATCAAAGCGGGTATACTCAAAACTTCTGACGATTTTGAGGGTATTCTCTTCAAGGGTGTGGATAGCAAATATCAATGGGATGCTCTGGGGGATTTCCTAGTCAGGGGTTCTTTTCCTCAGTTGAGCGATCAGAATAGGTCAGAAATATTGATTTCAGAAAATATTGCTACTAGATTAAGGCTTGATCTTGGAGACTGGGTAGAAGCGGCATTCCAATATGATGCTTCACAACAATATCCAAATAGAAGAAAATTTACCATTTCAGGAATATATAATTCAGGGTTTACTGATATTGATAACAGTCTAATCATGGGTGATATTGGGCACATCCAGAAAATCAATAGATGGGAGTCCAACGATATCGGGGGTTATCAGATCATGATTGAGAACTTTAAGCAATTAGAAGACTTGTCCCAGAAACTATACCAGGAATTGCCAATGAATTTGGGTGTTGTATCATTGTTGTCAAAGTACGAACTAATTTTTCAATGGATTTCGATATTTGATTTTAATATCTTGATTATCTTGATTATCATGTTGGTCGTAGGAGTGATGAATATGTCTACCGCTTTATTGGCATTGATTTTTGAGCGAACAGCGATGATAGGATTATTCAAGGCCTATGGGGCCACCAATAGATTGATACAACGAATCTTTTTGACCAATGGTGTTTTAATTATGGTTCGGGGATTGGTAGCAGGAAATTTGCTGTCTTTGGTTTTTTATTTTACTCAGAAACAATGGTCTTGGATTCGGTTAGATCCGGAAACCTATTTTGTTTCTAGTGCTCCGGTACATTTGACTTTGTGGCAAATTTTGGGAGTGAACGTTCTTTTTTTGCTTGTAAGTGTTGTCTTGTTGTGGTTACCCTCTTTGATGGTGATGCGCATTGCTCCCGCCAAAATACTTAGGATTACCTAAGTATTACTGTATTGAGTCATTGACCGTATATACTAGATGATTATGTAGAATATACTCAAACCAATAGATGATAGCAGAATAGACCCAAGGGAACTTCAGCTCATCCATTTTCGACAATACGGGGGAATGTTCATACATGAGTGGGGCGTATTTTTTCAGAAGGAAGAATTATATACAGTGCAGCTTTATACAGGTGATTTAGGTCTAATTTTGGGATTTTAAAAAATGAAATACGCACCAAATATTTTACACACGATTGGAAACACTCCTTTGGTGAGGCTCAATAAAATTGTTCAAGGGATTGAGGGTTTGGTTTTGGCAAAATTAGAATCTTTTAATCCGGGCAATTCTGCTAAAGACAGAATCGGTCTTAGAATGATTGAAGATGCTGAGCGTGAGGGGATTTTAAAGCCTGGGGCTACTATTGTTGAGGGCACTTCAGGCAACACAGGTATGGGGCTTGCATTAGTTGCAATTATAAAAGGGTATAAACTTATCTGTGTCACAAATGACAAACAATCCGAGCAAAAGTTAGATTCATTGAGGGCCCTGGGGGCTCAGGTTGTGGTTTGCCCTACTGAAGTACTGCCGGAAGATCCTAGATCATATTATAGTGTTGCCAAGCGTATGTCACAAGAGATACCAGGAGCTTGGTATCCCAACCAGTACGATAATTTGTCCAATCAGTTGACTCATTATCAGCAGACGGGCCCTGAGATTTGGCATCAGACTGATGGTAAGATCACTCATTTTGTGGTTGGAATTGGAACTGGAGGCACGATTTCTGGAATTGCTAGATATCTCAAAGAAAAAAACCCTCGGATTAAAATCATCGGGATTGATCCTTTTGGATCGGTATACAAAAAATACTTTGAAACTGGAGTGTATGACCAAAATGAGATTAAACCTTACATAACTGAGGGTATTGGGGAAGATGTTATTCCGGCAAATGTGGATATTTCACTCATTGATCATGTAGAGCAAGTCACTGATAAAGATGCTGCCATTTATACCAGAAAATTAGCTCGTCAAGAGGGAATTTGGGTGGGTAATTCGAGTGGCGCTGCCATAGCTGGTCTTCTTCAATTGAAAGACACATTGGATAAATCTGATGTAGTGGTCATCCTATTTCATGACTCCGGGAGCAGGTATATCAATAAAATGTTTAACGATGATTGGATGACCAAGAGGGGTTTTTTATAAATCTATCTCTAAAAACCGGAAATGGGTTGTTTGCAAAAGAAATATTCTTATATTTGTTGCGGGCTGGCACTTATACATTTCATTTGACTTTCGTATTATTATTACTCTCAACGCCAGCCCTTTCTTTTAGAACTATGGTGTTTTTGGGATGAAGTTTCAACTAGAGACATGAGAGGTCTTTATGATTTTCTTCATCATAGAGGGGTGTAATTGGGTTTATTTTCTCGTAGTTTATATTTCTTGATTTATCAATTGGCAATAAAATTCTTCAGTCTAGGTTGATCACTGAGTCTGAAACGTCTCCTTTTAGGCTTAAGAATTTCCGTTATCGCGTTTTAAAAAAATAATTTGACATTTTTCCATTTGAATCTCCACCTGTGGAACAAAGTGTTTATTTTCATTTTTGATAGTTAATGATTGAGTTCATTATGGTATGGACTATGCTGAAGGTTGATGCCTGACTTTTACTCTTGTTTGACCATTTTTGATCGCTTAAATTTCTGCACATCACTTATCTATAAGATATATTTAGAATGATTTTTGTGATAAAATTCCATGTGACTTTTTTGTTGTTATTTATTTATCTGAATATAATAGTTGCATGAATTTTTATTACTCCTTGTCATACTGCGTCGGAGTTATACCCAATAGAAAATACAGACCAATCACTCTCCTCCGAAAATCTCGGAGAGATGGAAAGAAAATCATAAGAAAAACCACAGCCGATTAGATCCATTTTCTTCCCTCTGTTGTAGAAGGCATTAAAATAGCAATCAAAGGTGGAGTAATCTATAATGATATTTCCAAGGCCTTTTCCCATCAAAAGTTCTATACTTCATGGACATATCTTTGGTTCTATCAAGACTTCTTCCTTGAGAATCCGTCCCTATTGATGTTTATAGTGAAGCTCATTTGAAATGTCATGTGTTTCTATGTTTGCTGGGGTATTATATCCAGTGGCATTTGAAGCATGAATTGGCACATTTATGGTTCGTTGATAAGCACAAGGATAAAGCTAAAGAAAAGTGAAATACGCCTGCCGGCAAGGAACGGGTATCAGATAGTGCCATAAAGAAACAGAACAGCAGAAGATGGTCATCCTGTACACAGCTTCAAAACCCTGATGCACGATCTGGGAACCTTGACGTTGAATGAGGTAAGTCCGCCTGGAAATCCTGACCAAGTGATTCATGTAATGTCTCAGGCAACGGAGATTCAAAGGAGGGCATTAGAACTTATTGGTATTGATCATAAAAAGATGTTTCTAGTAAATAACAGTTGAAAATGGCACCTTTTTCAAACCTAGTAAGCGTTTTGGCCGTATTTCGACCCGAAAGTCAGGTTTATAGGTAAGATTATCCGCAAACCCGTTATATCCTGTGCTGAACTCTTTGAGCATTTGACAGGAACAATACTTGACCATTTCGAATCCATAAATTCATGTTGTAAGGTGGTGATGTGATAACACAGTCCACATGATCAGACGGAATTCTGTTCAGAATATACAAGCAATCTTCGTTCTAGATTATGTCGGTTCCAGGCCTATTATTCATTCCGATAACAACGAGGGCAATACATTGAAAACGAAAATTGGTTAGTGCTCTATTGATCAATTGCCATCACAACCAGCAAATGACGGCGGAACAAAATTAGTAACGAGTGTGCCAGTCGTTGTACTGGTATAATAGGAAATTCCATTGTGGATGAATTCTCTACAATTGGTTACCTGGGCAACTGTCCAAACACTTAGACTTTTATCATAACCGCAATTGGCAAACATTCGTTCCATATTGGTTACCTTACTAACATTCCAATTACCAAGATTTGATCTAAATGAACTGGCAGATCTAAACATTCTATTCATATCGGTCACATTATGGACTTCCCATCTCCATATCCCATCTACCTGCCTACTGTTAATGTTTCGGGAAAACTTACCGGCATATCGAAACATTCTGGCCATATTGGTAACGCTGGCCGTAACCCAATTTTGAATTGGACCATTGAACATCACTGCCGTATTGAACATATCACGCATATCGGTCACCTTACTCGTATCCCAGGAATCCAAACCTTTTCCTATAAAATTCCTAGCTTTTTTGAACATACCGCTCATATCGGTGACATTACTGACATCCCATCCTTCCAAACTTCCATTGAAATGTACAGTTTCTTCAAACATACCGCTCATATCGGTGACATTACTGACATCCCAAGTAGTTAAGTCTTGATTGAAGCCATGAGAATTAAAAAACATGCCACTCATGTCAGTAACATTACTCACATCCCAGTTAGACAAATCATGATTGAACCAAAAATTACGGAACATCCCACTCATATTGGTCACATTACTTACATCCCAACCAGAAAGATTAAAATCAATGTCTACTCCTTGATATCTGGCAAATAAATCACTCATGTCGTCTACACAACTGGTACAGGCATAAGTCAGATTATTGTCGATAGCCCAGCTGGTTCCGTAGGGATCATGAGCATCTCCCACCATAGCCAACAAAATTTCTCTGCTGACGATTCTATACTTCTGACCATTAAGTTCATAATACTTACCGATAATTTCCGCTGAACAAGAATCGCTTTTTACGGTTACCCCATTATCGTCTAAGAATAAAAAGGTCTCCCCTGTTGAATGGCTATCGGCAGTCACGGGCAGATTGATGCCCAATTCGGTTATATCAGATGTGCCGGCAGTATGGCTTGTTCTCGTCTGGGGACTAATAGTCTGTCCCAAAGCAGGGATATTGCTTATTGCCTCTTCTTTTTTGGTTGGCTGGTCCTCTTCCAGGTGATGCACCTCTGTATCAGAATTTTCAACAATAATGGCTTGGAATACAGCATCCAAAATACAATCCCCATTTACTTTAAATGAAGCAATAGAATAAGTGGCATCCAAATTGTCAGGGCAACCATCGCCCTCTACATTCCATCGTTCAAAGGCATAACCGGAATCAACCTCTGCTTCAATGGTTATTCTTTCTCCATATTTCTTGACCAACAAAGGAGTATCCACACTACCCCCATTTCCCGCCTTTGCTTTGATCGTGTATTCTTTACTTTCAAATACTGCTTTGATATGGCAATCACCATTTGGAGTAAATGTGATACTTGACTGACTCCCTTGGTCTTGTTCACCGAGATGGAACTCACCACAGTCTCCTTCCCAACTTTTGAATTCATTCCCTTTGTCTGGAGTTGCCGTAATGGTCACGGGGTTTCCTGAACGTACCTTCTGGGCAGGGACTATCTCACCGCCTTCTGATACTGAAGTGCTGATGTTGTAAACTTCATCGCTAAAAATCGCTTTGAATGTACAATCTCCTACTACGATGAAACTCAACTGGGGATTGGAAAGTTCATTATCTGCTATGCTCGGACAATCCGTCTCGGTGTCCGAGTTTAGGTTTTCTGCTGTTTCCCATCGTACAAAAACACCTCCTTTTTTAGGAGTTGCCGTCAAAGAAACTTCTTGTCCATATTCTTTCCTTAGTTCTGTATCACTTACAGAGCCTCCCTCAGTAGGAGAAATCGTTAAGGTAAATTCTCTTTTTTCAAAAACCGCTTTGAAACTACAATTGCCCTCAACCATAAACTTGGCTTCAACATTTGTAGCATCTTCAAGGGTAGGACAATTTTCACTTGTCCAACCACTAAATTGATAACCCTTGTCAGGTGTTGCTGTCAAAATAGCGGTCTGCCCATATGCTATAGTTAATTTCTCATCGCTTGCACTTCCCAGGTGACGCACCTGACCTCCCTCAGATGATGTTGCCGTGATGGTATAGTTTACTTTTTCAAAAACCGCATCTATCGTACAATCGTCCTCCACAGTAATCGTTATGGTCGATTCATCAGCACCGAACTCACCACAACTTCCACTCCAACCCTTGAAGGCATAATGTTTATTAGGAGTAGCTGTAATCTCTACTTCATCACCATAGACAACATTTTCAGATGGCGTGATGCTTATTTCCCCATTTCTGGCACCCGTCACGGCGTTGTTTTCTGCTATGGTAATTATGCGAGGTTCTTTGGTAAAAACAGCTTCCAAACTACAATTACCTTCAACCATAAACTTGGCTTCAACATCTGTAGCATCTTCAAGGGTAGGACAATTTTCAGTTGTCCATCCACTAAATTGATAACCCTTGTCAGGTATTGCTGACAGAGCGGCTGTTTGTCCATAGGTTATGGATAATTCCCCATCACCTTGTTGTCCGTCACGGATTACACTACCTCCCTCAGAAGATGTCGCTGTGATGGTATATGCTACTTTTTCAAAAACCGCATCTATTGTACAATCGGCCTCCACAGTAATGGTTATGGTCAATTCGTCAGCACCGAACTCACCGCAGCTTCCAGACCAACCCTTGAAGGCATAGTGTTCATTGGCAGTAGCTGTTATCACCACTTCATCCCCATGGCCAACAGTTGGAGATGGACTGATGTTTATTTCCCCATTTTTGATCCCCGTCACGGGGTCATTTTCTGCTATGGTAATGGTACGAGGGGCTTTGGTAAATACCGCTTCCAAACTACAATCACCGGCAACAGTGAAGGTCACCTTGTTTTTGACCGTTGTTAGGTCAGGGCATTCACTATCTTCGGTTGGCGTCCATCCACTTAACTGATAGCCTTCTTCTGGCTCTGCAACAAAGGAGACTACCTGCCCATATTCTCTTGATAATTCCCCTTCACCGACACTACCTCCTTCAGAAGATGTGGCGGTGATGTTGTATTGTATCTTCTCAAACTCAGCTCCAATCTGACAATTCTTGGAAGCGGTGATGGTAATCTCTGAATTGTCTGAGCTAAAACTACCACAATCGCCTGTCCATTGCTTCAGCTGATGGTATTCTTTGGCCGCAGCAATAATTTTCACCGACTGGCCATTTTCTACCTTTTGAGAATCTGTTATCGATCCGCCAACTCCCGATGATGTGGAGATCATGAACTTAGTTGTAACTAGTTGAACAATCGGAATAGGTTCAACTTCTCCATCATTGCAAGAAAATAAAACGAGTAGTGCTACTATGGAAATAGATAATGGAAATAGAAAAATTTTGAATTTCATTGTATTGTATCTTTTATTTGATAATGTTTTTGATTTGAGCAATTTGTTTTAAAGCCTAGAATAAACCCCCTCAAAGCAGACCGGTAGAAATCATAAGCTACATTTACCCCCCTAAAAAATGGGATTTGAAGAATACGGGAAAGTGAGACTATCATATCCTTCCCTTTAGAAAGGTATAAGCAAGCATATTGCGTACTAAAAAGAGTAATCTCTTTAAAAAAGTAGAATATTCGAAGTTTGAAACCAATAAACGGACTCCTATCCCAAAATAAGGGGGGGGGTAGTAGTTGTTAAAGAATATTGATGACATAATAAACGGCGCTACAAGGTAATAAAATATTTTTTAACATCAAAATATATTTAGACCAAAAAATTTTTAAATTGACTCTGTGTTCTTTCCTTGCCCGAATAAATAACCGCTTTCACCCCACAGTTTGCCGAGAACCTTGTAAATTGATTATGAATAGGATTCCCAATTAATGATACGAGCTATAAAATAGAGGACATAGACATTTTCTTTTTTTGTAGCGCTTGGTGTAAATATTACAAAGTTTATTAGGAATAAACCACCATTTTAGCAGCGTTGATTTTGTATCATGGTATCTGCCTATTATAAATATTTTCTGTCTTATTTACTTGTTCCAAAAGAATCTCCTTAAACCAAACTCCAAAAAACCTCACTTTCTGCATGTGAATGGCGATGAGCCAATTCAAACATGCAACATAATTGATTTCAATGCTGACTTTTCTATCAAAAAACAAATGTGGCCTATCCTTATTCAAATTATCACCCAATGATGAAAATTATCTTTGATATTATACGAACGATGTAATCAAAACATATAGTAAAGATAGAGCATCGTATTTCTTGCCTGAAGCCAAAAATATGTAGACTAAATTGGCAGGATAATTCCCCCGATGAATCAACTGAATCAATTCAAGTAAAATTGTTGTATTATGATGTATATATTTATAATAGGGTGATTACCAATTCTAGAGTACCGAAAACCACTGACTTGCGTGGTGTTTAGGCACCAGATAAAATTTGCGATCTTCTCAAATGTGTACTGCAGTCCTTTTTACGATTAAACATTTTTTCTTGGACTAACTAACCCTTGAAAGAAAAACAGGTTTTTATTTATCTCCAGAAAGTTTACATTCCAACTTTCTTTTTGGGTAAATAGATTGCAGATTTAAGAAATACAAAAAATAATTTACTCTGTTGCTAATACACACATAGTGTTTTAAATAGAAATGAGTTTTTCAATTTGGTCTCTGTGGGTACTTTCAACAAATGATCGCTTTAATTTTAAAGTTGGAGTTAAATGTCCACTCTCAATTGTCCATTCAGTATCAACAATCTCAAATTTTGTAACCTGCTCCCAATCGTTAAGTTGAGAATTTAGTTGGACAATATCTTTTTTTATAGCGTTTTTAAGCTCAGGCATAACTATCAGATCCTTTCGTTTTGTTGGGCTTTGAATTTGGTGATTTTTTAGCCAGTTCTTTGCATACTCAACATCGATATTAATCAGTGCAGATGGAAGCTTTTGATTCGCCCCAATGACCATCAAATGTTCAATGAATAGAGATTGTTTTAAGATGTTTTCTACTGCCTGAGGGGAAATATATTTTCCCGCAGAATTTTTGAAGATTTCTTTTTTCCTATCGGTAATCTTTAAAAAGCCATCTTTGTCAAGCTCTCCAATATCTCCGGTATAAAAGTCTCCATTTATAATTGCTTGCTGGGTAAGTTTTGGCTGACGGTAATATCCCTGCATTATGTTTGGACCGTGGACTAAAATTTCCCCATCGTCCGCAATTTTTACCTGTACACCACTTATCGGTTTGCCGACTGTCCCAAAACGTAAACCACCATCACGCATATCATTGACTGAAACCACTGGAGATGTCTCTGTTAAACCGTAGCCTTCCATAACAGTCATGCCAGCTGCTGTGAAGATTTTGGCTAGTCTCGGTTGTAATGCAGCACTTCCCGATATCATGTAGTGTAAGTTTCCGCCCAAACCTTCTCGCCATTTTGAGAAAATTAATTTTCGGGCAATTCGAAGTTTGAATTCATACCACTTGCCATTTTGATTGTAGGGTTGGTATTTTAATCCCAAATCAACCGCCCAAAAAAAAAGAACCTTCTTGATTCCTTTTAAAGATTTCCCTTTTGCAATTATTCTGTTAAAGACTTTTTCAATTAACCTAGGAACAGCAGTTATGATATATGGTTGGACTTCTTTGAGATTTGAAGATATTCTTTCAAGGGATTCAGCAAAATAAATTTCAACACTATTGAAGATGTATATATAGTGTATAATTCGTTCGAAACTATGACAAACTGGCAAAAAACTTAGAGCTCTTCCATCTCCACGTTCAAATGGAATTCTTTTGCTTGAAGAAAGCACGTTAGATACTAAATTGTTATGAGAAAGCATGACCCCTTTTGGCACCCCGGTTGTACCCGATGTGTAAATAATCGTTGCAAGATCACTGCTTCTCACTTCGGCTTTACGGTTTTCAAGTTGGGACTGATGTTTTGATGATTCTCCTAATTCTAACAACTCCTTCCAATGATTAACATCCTCCACTTTATCGAAAGTATATATGTTTTTTAATCCTTTGACTTTGGAAGAAATAGAACGTATTTTTTGGTACAGTACTCTATCTGAAACAAAACAATAAGTTGATTGCGAATGGTTCAGAATGTATTCGTATTCTCCGTCAGTTATGTTGGGATAAAGAGGTACTGAGACTGCTCCAATACAGCTAATGGCATAGTCAAGTATATTCCATTCCGATCTATTGGTAGTAGAAATAAGGGCGATGTTTTCACCTTTTTTTATTCCTAAGGCCAAAAACGCTCTGGCTATTGTATTTCCAGTGTCTTCGAACTCCTGAGATGAGTAACTCTCCCAAACGCCATCAACCTTAGTAGAAATGGAATTTTTTAAAGGTCTTGCATGAATCTGATAGTCAAGAAAATCGAATGTTCTGACAGGAACCATAACATATAAAATCAATGCAAATGTAACTAAGAAATATAACCTTTTCTATGATTATAAAGCCACTGGTATGCATTTTGAAACGCTGTAATCCAAGGGCTGATTTGATCTTTTTTTCGATTTTGAGGATAGTACGCCCAATTCCAAGGGAATGTTGATCGCTCCAGATGAGGCATAGAAATTAAATGTCTCCCATCTTTAGAACAAAGCATGGCAGCATTATAATCTGAACCATTGGGATTACTTGGAAAATGATCAACAAAATATTTTCCAGGTATACAATATGCAGGTTCATCTTCAGGAAGATAAAAGCGTCCCTCTCCATGGGCTGACCAAATTCCAAGACGTGTTCCCTCTAAACCGCGGAGCATGATACTAGGAGAGAAAAGAATATCAACAGCAGTGAACTGGCATTCAAATTTTTTTGACTTATTAAATCGCATCTTGGTTTTAATATGGAGTTCAGGGTTGATTAAATTTAATTCTATGAATAATTGACAACCATTACAAACACCTATAGATAGTGTGTCTGGTCTTCTAAAAAAATCTTCTAAAGCTTTGTTTGCTTTTGGGTTGAAAAGAAATGAGCCAGCCCACCCTTTGGCAGATCCTAGAACATCAGAGTAGGAAAATCCACCAACAGCAGCAAGAAAATGCACTTGGCTGAGGTCTGTTCTTCCTTCAATCAAATCGGTCATATGAACATCCAATACTTCAAACCCAGCTAGATGAAGACAGTATGCCATTTCTCGCTCAGAATTGCTTCCTTGCTCCCTTATCACCGCTGCTTTGATTTTCTTGCAGTCATTTGGCTTGATAATTTGCCCAGAAAATTGAATAGGGAACTTAAAATTCAATGGATATTTATCTATGTTTCGTTTACGCTCAATTGCCAGAGGTTCAGGCGTTTGAAGCCTATCCAATTCAAAAGATGGTTCAAACCAAATTTTTCGATAGGCGTTGATATCAAATGAATACTTTATGTCCTTGTAGTTTATTGATAAAATTGGTCTCGAAGTGACTTTACCTAAATACTTACAATTAATATTTTGCTCTTTCAAGACAGAATCAATTCGATATTTTGACTGAATCAATAGTCCAGGATTTTCAGAAAAGAGCAAAGTGATTATATCATCTGATTCAATCGCGCTTAAATCCAATTCTAATCCAATTTCAATTGATGGAAAACACATTTCCAAAAGTGTGGTAATCAATCCGCCTGAAGAGATATCGTGTCCTGCTGAAATGTAATGCCCTTTAATCAGCTGCTGAATAGAATTAAAGACTGTCTTAATGTACTTTGCTGACGAAATTTTCGGGGAACTATCCCCAATAGAATTTAAAATTTGAGCAAAGGAAGAACCCCCAAGGTGCTTTGGACTTAGAGACAAATCAACATAATATATATCACCTCCTTCCGGAGAAATAACCGGCTCAATAACATTGTTGATATCATTACAATGACCAGCAGCTGATATAATTACTGTGCCAGGTGCAACTACTTTTTGATCCGGGTATTCTTGGACCATAGAAAGAGAATCTTTACCTGTAGGGATATTGATACCGAGTTTAACAGCAAAATCGCTAGCTCCTTTTACAGCTTTATAGAGTCTTGCATCTTCGTATTTGTTCTTACAAGGCCACATCCAATTAGCCGAGAGACTTACCGATGTAATGCTAAATTCTAGCGGAGCCCATATAATATTGGTTAGACTTTCGGTAATGGCAAGCCTACTAGCTTCTTCAGGATCAATCAGGCCAGCAATTGGGGCATGACCGATAGAGGTTGCAATTCCTTTGTGAGAACTGTAGTCTAGCGAAATGACCCCACAGTTATTGAGAGGTAATTGTAGTTGACCCACAGTTTGTTGTTTAGCTACGCGTCCTCCAACACAACGATCAACTTTATTGGTCAGCCAGTCTTTACATGCTACCGATTCTAATGAAAGAACAGACTTTAAGTATTCAAATAGCTTAGAGGTGTCGTATTCAATTTTGTTGAATTTTGGTTTAGCGGATATGTCTCTGAGAATCGATTTAGGGGTTCCAGAAAATAATTCGTCAGAAGACAAATCAAAGATATGATTTTCGTTTTTTGAGGATTCAAAAATCAGTCTCTTATCACCTGTTATTGTACCCACAACATAGCAAGGGCAACGCTCCCTATGTGCTATTTTCATAACCAGATCTAGATCTTTGGGGTTGATGATTAAACCCATTCGTTCCTGGGATTCATTCCCCAAGATTTCTTTTGCCGATAGAGTAGAATCACCTAAAGGCAATTGATCTATTTGGACTATCCCCCCGGATTCGCTCATCAATTCTGTAAAGCAATTTAAATGTCCTCCGGCCCCATGGTCATGAATTGAAATGATAGGGTTGGTTCGACTTTCAACGAGTATTCTGATAGTATTGGCAATCCTTTTTTGCATTTCGGGATTGGATCTTTGAACAGCGTTCAACTCAATTGATTGATCAACCGTGCCTGTATCTAATGAGGATACTGCAGCTCCTCCCATACCGATGCGATAATTGTCTCCGCCAAGCATGAGGATTAGATCGCCAGGATTAGCCTTTTGTTTATGAACTTGAGGTAGATGACCATAGCCCACTCCTCCGGCCAACATGATTGATTTATCGTATGCCCATATTTTTTCTTCTTGCTGGTGTTCAAAAGTTAATAGGGATCCACATATCAGAGGTTGCCCGAATTTATTTCCAAAGTCAGAAGTACCATTTGATGCTTTAACCAATATATCAGATGGAGATTGGTATAACCATTTTCTTGGTTGTATATCATTTTCCCAGGTGTGGGTTTTTAGGCGTGAATAAGGTGTCATATAGACGGCTGTTCCGGCAAGGGGAATAGATCCTTGACCTCCGGCCATCCGGTCGCGGATTTCTCCACCACTGCCAGTTGCTGCTCCATTAAATGGTTCAACCGTTGTGGGGAAATTATGTGTCTCTGCTTTGATAGAAAGCACACTATCGATTTTCTGGGGTTGGTATATCCATTTATTCTTTTTGTTGATTGGAGCAAACTCTTCAATGATTGGTCCACCAATAAATGCTACATTGTCAGTGTAAGCAGAGACAATGTTGTTGGGATTTTTTTTTGAGGTCTTTTTTATGAGTTCAAATAGACTATCTGGTTGTTCAACATCATCGATTATGAAGGTTCCATTAAAAATTTTATGACGACAATGTTCGGAATTGACTTGAGAAAAGCCAAAAACTTCTGTATCGGTTAATCGTCTCTTATTTTTTTTCGAGATTTGTTCTAAGTAATCTATTTCCTGATTACTCAAAGCCAATCCTTGGAGTGAATTGTATTGCCTTAAATCTTTAATTAAAATCTGAGGTTCTGATTTGTGATTATTTTTAAAAATATCTTGGTTGAGCTCAGAGTATTTTTTTTGAAGCATCCTATCAAAGGGGAAATGGTCATCATTAGGATAAAACCTTTCCATTCTGTCTATTCCCTTTATCCCCATTGATTTGGTGATGTCTACAGCATTGGTACTCCATGGGGAAACCATCGTTGATAGAGACCCGATATAGTTTCCCTGTATTTTATTGCAATCCAAAATTTTACTTTCTAATAACCACTGCAATTTTTCTACATCTTCAGGTTGTAGGGGCTTACAGACCGATACTGCGTAAACTATAGGATGGTTTTTGGTTTGGTCAGTAAAAAATAAGACCATCAAGAAATTAGGTATTTGGCAAAATTAACCTAAAATCCAAGTTAAGGATAAGATGACTATATTCTTTGACCTTAATGTAAGTTCGTCTTTGATGTTTTTACAATGTCCCAAAACTCCCATTTTAGTAAATAATGCATGTCGTTTTTCTTCATTCAATATCTTATCCACTACTAGTTCTCAACAATGTATAGACATACGGACAACATGACATTGGCATTTCCTGTGACAACTGGTTGCCAGAGGGTATAAAACAGGTTAATTTTTGTTTTTAACAAAACCTCAAAATGAGAAGATATAGTAAATTAACCAAAGACGAGGGTACAAATTATCAAGGCTTCTTGAATCGGGAACTTCCCAAAAAGAGATTATAAAAATCCTTGAGCTTCACATGTCAACCATTTGGAGGGAACTAAAAACGAATACTCCTGGAAATGGAAAATATCAACCTGATTTATCCCAGAGAAAGATGCATCAGCGACAAATAATAGGGTATGGGTAAGAGCTTAAAAATTGTGGAATAAAAAATAAAAAAGAACTACCGAACCGATGCCAACTATTCCTTGGAGTAAAGTCGCAATAGTGTAACTTTTTAGGGCATCTCTTGCAGAAATTGAAGAAAATTGAGATACTACCCAGAAATAAGAATCGTTAAGATGAGATACAGTCATTGCTCCTGAGCCAACGGCTAGCACAGCAAAAGTTTTTCCCATACTATCTTGCAGCTGAAAATTTTCCAAAAGCGGTGCGATTAGTGCAGCTGTTGTGATGATGGCAACAGTTGAAGAACCTTGAGAGGTTTTTAAAACAGCTGCTACCAAAAAAATCAAAACCAATCCCCCTATCGGACTTCCAGAATCTAAAGCGATTAAATCAGCAATGTCTAATTGTTTTAATACATTTCCAAAAGCACCTCCGGCACCAGTAATTAAAATTATCAGCCCAGCATCTTTTAAGGCATCTACCGTCCAAGAAAATTGCTTTGAATTATACTTTGGAATGGTCAACAAAAAAGCCAGAATTACCCCCATAAAAAGAGCTATTATTGGACTGCCTATTGAATCAAATAGGACAAAAAAGAATCCCTGACCCAAAGGATAAGATGGGTAATTGACAATTGATTTTAAAGCAATCAAGACAATTGGAATGGCAATAGGTAAAAACACGACCAAAGAGTTCTTACGGATATCTAATTTTTCATTCTGCTTTTTTATTCTAGGGATATTATTTCTAGCATTACTACCAAGAAGAATATAGCGTGCACTTAGAAAACCCATTAAAGATACCGTCAGCCCTATAAGCAAGCCATAGATTAAAACTTGACCGAGATCTGCACCAATTATACTAGTGGCAGCTAATGGGCCTGGAGTAGGGGGAACAAACACATGAGCAGCGTATAAACCCGTGGCCAAAGCGACTGAAAGGATTCCCATGGGAATCAAAGTTCTGTTACTTAAGGTTTTATTTATAGAGGATAGAATGATAAATGCCGAATCACAAAAAACTGGAATAGAAATTATAAATCCCGTTATATTCATGACCAAACTAGTCCCTTTCCCCCCGGATAATTTTAGTAATTGGTTAACTATTACTTCCACGGAATTAGTTCGCTCTAGAAACACCCCAATAAGGGTTCCAAAAACAATGATTATGCCAATACTAGAAAGTGTGTTTCCAAATCCTGCAGAGATGAATTGCAAGGTATCTGTGGCACCAAACCCAGCAAATAATCCGACTAGTAGAGCCACGATAAATAAACTGAGAAAGGGGTGAATTTTGAGTTTTGCTGTTCCTACTACAATGGCAATTATCGCTCCAGTGATTAAGAAAATGGTTTCCATATTATCGGATTTGGGTTAAGTAATCGGTGATTTTTTCTTCAATAAGATCAGTCGCATGTTCCATGCAGTATTCAAGTGTTTGGGTTTTATCCCTAATTTCTAGTATAACAGTGGGGTTAACTATATTGTTTAAGGAATTGATTTCAGATGTTCCACAAATGATTACAACAGTACTTAAAGGGCTCAATTGTGACAGTTCTAGTATCCCCTGGACAAATTTACCGCTCAGCGATTGGTTATCAAACCGGCCCTCTCCCGTAATGATAAAATCAAATCTCCCATTTTTAATGGTTTGGGGGAGTTCGTATCTGGCACTTAAAAAGTCAAATCCCCTGATGAATTTAGCTTTTGAAAATACCTTAAGCCCATATGCTGTTCCTCCAGCTGCACCTGCTCCTTTTTCTTGGGCAAATTTTTCTCCCAGGCATCTAGTAACCTGAAAGTCTAAATTTTGTAAACCTTCATCTAAAATTTTTATTTGATGTTCTGTGGCACCCTTTTGACGAGCATAAATGTAGGCCGCTCCATTGGGTCCAAAGAGTGGATTTTCTACATCATTTACAGCAAAAAAGTTCAGACCTCTAAGATGATTTATATTTTTAGGACTCTCTATTGAAGATATCATTCCAAGACAACTTGCATTTGTTTTAGATATCTCTTTTCCATGTTGGTCATAGAATTGATAACCCAGTTCCTGAGCTATTCCAATCCCCCCATCATTGGTTACACTTCCACCAAGTCCAACGTAGATTTGTTTGAATCCTTTATTGAGAGCATCTCGAATCTGAATTCCAAGCCCTTGTGTACTGCTTTTGGTTATGTCAAGACTTTCATTACCAAGAGGAGCATAGCCACAAGTATTGGCTAATTCTATATATGCAGAAGCATTTTCAATATCTGATAAATATGCAGAAGGAATAGGATGACCATATGCATTGACCGACTCTAGCTGCTCCCACAGATAATCTCCAGTAGCATAGATAGCTTCCAAAAACCCATCTCCACCATCGGATACCTGTACTGATTTGATAATTGGTCGTGTATCCACATTCTGGATTCCTCTTCTCAGTGTGTCAATGACCTCCTGTGAAGTCAATGAATTTTTAAATTTATCAGGAAGAAGTAAATACTTCAATTTTTTTGTCTTACTAGCAACGGCAAAACCCCACTATCTGAGTAAATAGATGTCTGGAAGGTATAAAGTCCACCTGATTTTTTTCACGAATTAGCATAGTTACTTAGGACATATACACCAAACAAATACAAGTACGGATAAAATTAATAAATTAGGATCTAATACCTTATACCATTTAAACATTATATTTACTTATAAATGTTTTAGTGCCTAGAATCAACCCATTTAAACACTAAATTCGCTCAAAAAGGCTTTGGTGTATAAATCATATCCTATAATGGATTTGATGAGTTCAGACTCAAGTTGAGTAATCATCTCAGTTATTTTTTTCTTTAGAGATTCAAGATCTTCAAAGAATTTCATCGCCACTTTTTCTTTCATCCATTGCCATACCTTTTCAGCAGGATTAAGCTCTGGGGTATATGGAGGAATTCTGATGAACGCAATGTTTTCCGGAATGGTCATATTCTTAGTAGCATGAAAACCAGCATTGTCTATAATCAGGATTTTAAGTTCTTTCGGATTTTGTTTACTAAATTCTTGTAGGAAACCCTCGAAAATATCATTAGACACTGATGATGTTTCCCAATAGAAGCTATTTCTTGTAATAGGTGAAAAGCATCCCCATAACCAAAACGATTGATAGCTGTGCTGATACTTACCAATAGGCTTGACACCTTTGGAAACCAACACCCGCTTTTGTTTGGTCATTAATCCGAAAC
>MPMN01000009.1 GCA_002238525.1 Flavobacteriaceae bacterium bin25 | reverse complement strand
TTGTTCTAACAGACATTATAGTGTACGCCTTTTTAAAAATACTATTACTCTCTTTTAAAAGTCTCAACACAAAAATAGTTAAAAGGAATGACTTTTTTATTTATTTTCTAAAATATATAGTTAAACCTTTTTGTTTCATTATTGCCGATTCCACAACAAAGTGATTAGAGCCACAATTATTAATCATTAGATAATGTTTCTTAAAGTAAACAATAAAGGGTATATTTGTCTTTTTAATGAAACATTATAACTAAGAAGATAATGATTATACTACCTAAAACTAGGAAGATATTGTTAGAAATGGGAGAAAACATTAAACTGGCAAGGTTA
The DNA here is from genome assembly GCA_002238525.1 of Flavobacteriaceae bacterium bin25. GTDB lineage: Bacteria > Bacteroidota > Bacteroidia > Flavobacteriales > Flavobacteriaceae > Bin25. Next base: position 65,832 of record MPMN01000009.1, on the reverse strand, counting down.
AGACGCAAACTGAGTGTCCGCCAAGTCGCTGAAAGGGCTAATATTGGAAGAACCACATTATTTAGAATAGAGAACGGTTCGCCTAATGTGAGCATAGGTTACTATCTATTGGTACTGAAAGTATTGGGCTTAGAAAAAGATTTCTTGCTACTGGCAAGCGATGATGAACTAGGAAGAAAGCTTCAGGATGCTCGTATGGTCACAAAAAAAAGAGCCCCAAAACGAAAACCTAAGAATGACGCAACAGAGCTATAATAGATGTATTCGTGTCTATGCACACTGGTTAAGCATGAAAAGCCCTTTATTTATGGGTATTTTAAATTCTGATAGATTAAGGGGTAAAGAGATCTTTTCTTTTGAATATAACAATGATTGGTTACATAATGCACCAGCACATTTGCTAGACCCAAATTTACAACTATATTCTGGGCTACATTATTTGAACATAGACCAAATTAATTTTGGATTATTTTTAGATTCTTCTCCAGATCGTTGGGGTAGGGTATTGATGCGAAGAAGAGAATCTGCTCTGGCGAGATTAACAGAAAGGAAAGAAAAGAAGTTATTTGAAACTGATTATCTGCTCGGAGTTTTCGATGGTCATAGAATGGGTGCCTTACGCTTTAAATTGGAAGAAGATGGTCAGTTTTTAAACGATAATAAAGAACTTGCAACTCCACCATGGACATCTCTGCGCAATTTAGAACAATTAAGTTTAAAACTAGAAGATGATAATGTCGCCGACTCTCCCGAAATATTAAACTGGTTGGATATGTTAATAGCTCCTGGGACTTCATTAGGAGGGGCTAGACCAAAAGCGAGTATTGTAAATAACGATAAAAGTTTATGGATAGCTAAATTTCCAAGCAAAAATGATCAAGGAGATATTGGTGGGTGGGAAATTATTACTTATGAATTAGCACTATTGGCAGGAATTATAATGGCGGAATCTAAGGCACAAAAATTCTCCTCAACAGACCACACGTTTATTACTAAAAGATTCGATCGTAACCCTAATGGGAAGAGAATTCACTTTGTATCTGCAATGACTATGCTTGGGTATATGGATGGTCAAGACCATTCAGATGGAGCTAGTTATTTAGAACTTGTGGATTTCATACAAAATAATGGAGCCAATGTAGACAGGGACTTAGAGCAATTATGGAGAAGAATTGTTTTTAGCATTTGTGTTAGTAATACCGATGATCATCTAAGAAATCATGGTTTTCTTTTAACCGATGAAGGATGGGTTTTGTCACCAGCTTATGACATTAATCCAAATGAGACTGGTACAGGATTAAAATTGAATATCTCAGATGAAGATAATTCATTAGATTTAGATCTAGCAATGGAGGTTTCTGAGTATTTTAGACTAACCGAAAAGAAAGCTATGTTAATTATAAAAGAGGTATTGGGTGCAGTTTCAAAATGGAATGAAGTAGCTATTAAATATGGAATTTCACGAGTTGAACGAGAATTGAAATCTTTGGCTTTTACAACAACATTTGATGATTAATTTGGATTTTTTTAATGAATTAGAAACCCCTATTAAAAAATAAAATCAACTGAATTAAGTATAACGTAACCTAAGATTATCAGCACTATTGAAAATAGAAGCAAAATCAAAATTCTCAAAAAACATAAAGAAAACCCCTATACCTAAACGAATTAACAAACTTAAATCAAAACATCGTCTGACCGTATCATGGAATTTGAAAGTATTAACCGAAAGTTTATAAATCTATATTTGTCAGCCTTTTTAAGTCTATTATGGCACCCTGTATATTATATTTGAGTATATTGAGTTGACCGAATCAATATGGCAACATCTAAATTAATTCTTATAGATTGATTCTTAAAATCCTTTCGATAAAATGACAATAGGAATACCCAAAGAACTAAAAGCTCAAGAAGCAAGAGTAGGAATTACACCTTCAGGTGCACAAGCTCTAATTGCAAATGGTCATAAAGTTTGGATAGAAACTAAAGCAGGAGAACTCAGCGGCTTTGTTGATGAAGCATACAAAAATGTAGGCTGCCAAATCGCCGAAAATATCCAGCAAGTTTACCAAAGGGCACAAATGATTCTCAAAGTCAAAGAACCGATAGAAAAAGAGTATTCACTGATTCGAAAAGACCATACGCTGTTTACCTATTTTCATTTCGCTTCAAACAAAGAACTAACAAAAGCAATGATTGATAGCAAAGCAGCGTGCATCGCATACGAAACCGTCGAAGAAAATGGGAGACTACCTCTTTTGATACCAATGTCTGAGGTAGCAGGTAGAATGGCCACGCAGCAAGGTGCTAAGTATTTGGAAAAACCCCAACTGGGCTTTGGAATACTCCTTGGTGGAGTAACCGGTGTGCCACCGGCAAATGTCATGGTACTAGGAGGTGGTATCGCAGGAACTGAGGCAGCAAGAATGGCAGCCGGATTAGGAGCAAATGTGACAATTTTTGATAATAATCTAGACAAACTCCGACTACTTAATGATATAATGCCTCCCAATGTTACTCCAATCTATTCCACCCATCTAAGTATTCAACAAGAAATTAAAAGAGCTCATTTGATTATTGGAACAGTACTGATACCCGGAGCCCGAACTCCAAAATTAGTGACCAAAGATATGCTTTCCCAAATGTTACCAGGAACCGTTTTGATTGATGTGGCTATAGATCAAGGAGGTTGTTTTGAAACTTCAGAACCCACCACACACCAAGATCCAATAAGAGTAAAACAAGGAATCATTCATTATGCAGTACCCAATATGCCTGGTGCAGTACCCAACACGTCTACAACGGCATTAACAAATGCTACACTCAGGTATGCCTTAGAAATTGCTAATCAAGGATGGGAAAATGCAAGCAAAAACAATCCGGCAATAGCAAAAGGACTAAACATAGTTGATGGTCAAATTGTATACAAACCGGTATTAGAAGCCTACAACAGTTAGACAGAAGCAATTTCTATTAACAGACATATCTAAAAGTTCTTAGTAAGAGAACTTACAATTTTGTTCTCGGATAGAAATTCTTTTAAAATCACCTTTAATGCAGTATAGACAGGTATAGCGACAATCATACCAATTGGATTCGTTAAAACTCCCGTTGCTAAAATGACAATGAATATTTCTAAAGGATGAGACTTCACACTTGTAGAGTAAATAAAGGGCTGACTAAAAAAGTTATCTATAAATTGAGTTAATATGAATCCGATTAGTACATATAAGGTTCGGGGCAGAATATATCCCGTGAAATCTTGACCGATATAACTGCTCATTGTCAACAATGTAATAAAGATTCCACCAATAATTGGACCGATATAAGGGATCAGATTCATCAAAGCACATAAAAAGGCAATAATAAAAGCATTCTTAACTCCAAAGACCACTAAAATTGTTGAATATAGTATCACCAGTATAGATACTTGCATAAACAACCCAGCAAAATACCGCGATAATAGATACTTGATTTTACTCAACGACGAATTGACTCTTTGCTCGATTTTATCAGGTGTCAAAACCAGTATCATTCTTTTTAATAGTTGAGAATCCTTTAATAAGAAGAAAAGAATAAATAGTACAGAAAATAATCCAACCGTAAAATTTCCAACTGTTGTCAGCAGACTATTAAACACCTGAGGAATCAAATCTAAATTCAAATTATCAATATAGTTTGCCACTTCAATCTGGCTCTCAACGATTGGATGACTAATATTGAGAAAATCACCCAATTCTTGAAGAATATACTCCAAATCCGATTGCAATGATTCCACATTCAATAAAGAAAGATTTTTGCTTTGTTGAATAATCAGTGGTATAAAAAGCCAAAAAAGAGACAATACAATACAAAGCATCAAAAGTATCGTTACAGATGATGCCCATATTTTGGGAAGCCGAAATTTTCTATGTAAAAAATCATTCACAGGATGCCCCATCAGGCTTAATACACCTGCGATAGCCAGATAAAAAATAAGTGATTTAACCTGCAATAAGAGCCAAATCACTCCAGCAATCAATAAAAGCCTAAATACCGCTTTTAATATGCCCGCCGAAATTTCAGATGAATTCATAATCAAATATAAAGTTCTCTATTGGTATCTGTACAGATATTGAATACTCAAATATGATCATATGTGCATCTTGGATTTTGGGGATGTATTTAAAGAACCCAAATCATCCCGCTTTAGTTTAAAATATCCGGCAACACCAATCATTGCTGCATTATCTGTTGTATATTGTTTTGGGGGAAAAAAAAGATTATAATCAGATGTTGGAAAGAGTTTCCTACAACGTTTGTAAAGACCAGAATTAGCGGAAACCCCGCCTCCAAATGCTATTTGAGTTAGTTCCGTTTTTAAGATAGCCATTTTAATTTTTTGACAAATATGCTCAATTATAACTCTTTGAAGAGATGCACATAAATCAACTTTATAGTTTTTTACGAAATCAGGATCCGTTTTTGTTTGATTCAAAATGAAATATTTAAAAGATGTTTTGATACCACTATAACTCAGGTTTAATCCTGGAACTGAAGGAATAGGAAAATTAAATTTATTGGGATTACCTTTTATAGCCAAACTGTCGATATGCATTCCAGAAGGATAATCCATGTCCATAAGAGTTCCACACTTATCAAAACATTCGCCAATAGCATCATCCAATGTAGTTCCTATCAATTCCATTGAGAAATAATCTTTTACAATTACAATTTGAGTATGACCGCCTGAAAGAGTTATCCCCAAAAAAGGGAATTGGGGTGGTCGTGGATGAACACCTTCAATGAAGTGGACCAAAAGATGTGCTTGCATATGATGAATCTCCAGTAAAGGTACTTTCAATGATATAGATAGAGATTTTGCAATGGAACTGCCCACCAATAGCGAACCGATTAAACCAGGTCCAACAGTATAGGCTATTGCCCCAATTTCACCAATAGTTATACCAGCGGATTTCAGTGCATAATCAATTGTAGGTATAATTTTCTTTTGATGATCTCTTGATGCTAGTTCCGGAACTACACCTCCATGATGCTGATGTATTGATTGATTATAAATCACATTAGAGAGAACCCGCTTGTTTCTTAAGACTGCTACTGCAGTATCATCACAAGAACTTTCTATTGATAAGATATATTTGTAATTTAGCAATAGTTCCTGATGATTAGTTGAAAAACAAAATTAAAGCATTAAGAGGTCTAGGAATTCTCCCAATTTTATTGATTAGTATTCTAGTTTTACTGCTATTTGGTCCGTTGATATTGTCTACTCCTATTGTACAAAATCGAATTGTCAATCGAATTACCAAAAACCTTAGTGAAAAATTGGAAGGGGATATACAGATAGAAAAATTAGAACTAAAATTCAATGGAAATCTCAATGTCAAAGGTTTACGTGTAAAAGATCATCAGGATAATCCCCTTATTGAAATAAGCAATATTGTGACTTCTGTTACTGAAATAAATAAACTTTTAAATGCCGATTTAAACTTTAATCAATTGAATTTTGAGGGACTGAATGTAGAAGTTAATAAATATCAAAATGATTCACTTAATTCTTTAGATATATTTATTAACAAACTGAAAAACAACGATCAATCTCAAAGAGAATTTCGATTTCAAACCCAAACAATCTTGATGAATAATGCTCATTTCTCTTATTCAGATAGGGAGAAACCTAAAGATAATTTTTCGGTAGATTCCATTTATATGCTTATACACCAAGTTGACTTACAACCAAAGAAAATTCAAGCTAAAATCACCAATGTTGAATGGTTCTCTGAATGGAATGGAGTTAATAGTAAAAATTCAATTTCGGGAGTGTTAGATCTTTCTGATGGAAATAAGTTGAGGGTCAATGGATTGTCAGTTGTCTACAACGAATCGAGATTTACTGGGGAGGTATCAATCAACGAATTGCAAGGTTTATTTGATCAACTTGGTCCAGAACCTAAATTAGAAATAGAATTTAATAATGCAGTAATATATCCTGGACGCTTGGGACTTGAGGATTATTTTGATTCAGATTTTAAACTAGACTTAACTGCTCAGGTAAGTGGTTCTCTTGATGAACTTAAACTAGAAAATTTAATGATAAGAAACCAAAATTTTAATTTATTGGGATCTTTTGAGTTGAATGATTTATTGAAATTAAAACCAACGGTGGTGGGGGAGATTGAGGACTTGATTTTCTCTAAAAAATCACTAGATGGTGTGAATTATTCCTTACCTAAAGAGATCCAATCTTTGGATATTGATTCTTTGGAACTAAAAGGAAATTTAGTTTATGGAAAAAACTTAATTGAGCTTGATTTGGGTGGAAAATCCAATTTAGGTGGTTTGGCTATCAACGGAAATTTTGGCCGGGGAGTAATTGAAAAATCCAGCACAAATAAATCAATCAATTTAACAGTTGATTGTCGAAAATTCGATGTGCAAAAACTACTAAAAACAAAGGGTTCCCTCCAAATCAGTGGAAAATTGGGGCTCTCTAGTACAAATGCTGTAATTAATAATAAACCCAGCATAAGCTGGGAGACCAAAAATTTATCTGCTCTATATCGGAATCAACCTATTGACTCCATTATCTCCAAAGGAACTTTTAGTCAAAGCCAGTTAAACTTTGGTTTGGAAGTTAATTCTAAGATTATAAAACTTGACGGAGAGTATTACCTAGGTTTGGCTTCTGGAAATAAATCAATAAGGATTAATAATGATTTTGAGTTCCAAGACTTAGATAATATATTCCCCAAGATTCAAGAACTTAACCCCTTTTTTAGTGGAAAATTAATTGCTGATCTTCAGGGAAAAAATTGGGATGAGTTACTAGGATATATCCAACTGAATGACTTATCCATAACGTCTAGCAATCAATTAATTCCACTGAATAATTTAGTTATATTGTCCGAAAAAGCAGATCAAACCCAGAGCATATTTATATCTAGTGAGGATCGAATTAGTGGAAGAATTATAGGAGATTATCATTACTCTGAACTTTTTGATTCAACATCTCACGCACTTTCAGAAGCACTTGGAATCCGAAGTAAAAAGAATACTGGGAAGCCTCAGGAATTTCATTTCCATTTCTCTTTGGGAAAAGACATTTTGTCTTCTATTTATCCAAGATTTTTCGATTCGGATGATATAGAGATAAATGGTTTGGTTTCTACTAAAAATGAAATTGTTCAATTTGATTTTCAGACCAACAACATGCGTTATGACAAGCTAAACTTTAAAGATTTGAAATTGCTTATAGATTATAAAGATTCTATACACCACAACAAGTTAGAATTCTCCCACTTTTCTAGAGGTAACTTTAAATTGACTGATATTTTGCTTGAAGGGAATGGTCCTGATGGTCGTGTGGATTATGCATTTAATTTTTCAGGATTAAAGGAAAATAGGGGAGAACTCAATTTTATTCAATCTAGAGACAACGATGAAAATCTATATATCGACTTTAAAGATTCGCGCCTAGCTTATAAAGGAACTGATTGGAAAATACAATCGAGTAATAATTCTCACCAGCGATTGATTTATGATACTTCTAAAAGAAGAATATCTGTCGAATCATTTTTAATTGAGGGGCCTGATAAATCTATTTCTTTCTCTGGAGGCTTATCATCTTTTGAAAATGAGGTGGCTTTTAAATTAGAGGTTATCAATTCAACTCTTGAAAACATCATTCCACCTTCTAAAGACTTTGCTTTGAGGGGAAATGCGGATATATTGATTGACTATTCTACTTCAAGATTAACAAATAAGCTTTTAGCTCGTGCAGATATCGATGGATTTGTTTTGAACAATCAGTTTTTAGGAACAACAACATTGAGAATTGAGCAATCAAATGTTGAAGATTTTTTTAATGTTGAATTGAGCATTGAAAATAATGGATTGACCAGTTTAGATACTCAAGGAAAGTTATGGCTTGGAGAAAGTCCTAGTGTTGAGATGGAATTAGGACTTAGAAATTTTGACATTACTTTTTTAAACAGAATTGGAGATCCTTCTGTAGATCAAATTAGGGGAACCATTTCTGGCGAAGTGATGCTTGAAGGCCCGATAAATCGACTGCAACACAACGGAAGTTTGCAATTGTCTAATGGTGGAATTGGCATACCGTTTCTCAATGTGGACTATTCTACTGATTCAGTTCAAGTTGATCTTTCTAATCAGGCTTTCATTTTTAGAAATAGCCCATTTTATGATTCGACATTTGGCACTTCCATGTATGTGGAGGGAAGAATTTTTCACAATGATTTTAAAAATTGGCAATTAGACATTGATGCCAGGTCTGATAGGATGTTATTGGTCAATAAATATGATGGAGACGATGCCCCCTTTACCGGTGCGGGTTATCTAAACGGAACTGCCCATATTGAGGGACTTACCCGAAGTTTATATATTGAAGTTTCTGGTCAATCACAAAAGGGAACATCCATCCGGATTCCTCAGCTTATTGACACAAGTGATACCTTGGACACCTCGTTTATTTCTTTCGTTGACAAAAACGCATCAGAAGAAGAATCTATTGATCGCAGAATCACCCAGCCAGAAATAATAAAGGGCGTTACTTTGGAATTTGATTTAGACATCACTGATGATGCGGAAATAGAAATAGTCACGGATCCTCAGTTTGGAAGCTATTTGAGTGGTAGTGGTACTGGTAGTCTGCAACTTGAAATTGATACAAACGGAAAATTCAATATGCTGGGTGATTTTGTAGCTTCCGAGGGACTTTACAATTTCAAATATCTAGGTCTAATTGACAAAGATTTCGAATTAGTTCAGGGAAGCAGCATTATATGGGATGGCAACCCGGTTGATGCCCAGATGTCATTAAAAGCCGTTTATAGAGTTCCGGGTGGAGCCAATCCGTCTGTACTTTTAGAAACACCGAGTTTCAGCAAAAAAATTCCAACTAGTGTCAATATAGATATTCAGGGCAATTTACAGCGACCGAATAGTCCATCTTTTGTCATTGATTTTCCAAATGCTAGTGGTGTGGTCATTTCGGAGATCAACTATCGTTTGGCTGATCCTCAGAATGCCCAATTACAAGCTTTATCTCTTTTATCTCAAGGAATTTTCATACGTGATGTTAGTGTATCAATTTCCGGAATTACCAGCAATATATTCCAAGCTTTTTCTGATGTAATCAGTGATTTATTGGGTCGGGATGAAGACAAGTTGAAGATGGGGATAAACTATCTTCAGGGGGACAAGAGTCAGATTCTAGATTTTACTACTGCTGATCGATTAGGAGTTAGCTTGACGACTCAAATTTCAGACCGAATTTTGATCGAAGGTAACATAGGCGTTCCTGTTGGTGGAATTGAACAGACTTACATCATAGGGGATATTCAAATTGACTTTATTCTCAATCAGCAGGGCACTTTGAGAGCCAGGATTTTCAACAAAGAAAATGAATTGCGTTATATTGGTGATGAACTAGGATATACTCAAGGTATAGGATTATCCTATGCAGTCGATTTTGATACCTTCGGTAGTCTTTTAAAAAAAATAATCAAGGGAGAGGATATCCAATAGCATTAAAACAGATCCTATTGATAATAGTAAAGTGTATCAAAATCAGGTAAATGGGTAAGATTGGGGTACAAGATTTCGGTTCATAGATAAGAAAAACACAAAATACTCCTTTGTTTCTTTTGGGAATTATATCTTATTTGATAGATATTTTTACTTGCAGTTAATCCATCACTTTTGTATACGAATTCTAGTTCGCTATTAGGCGTACAAACAATAAAATAATGAAGTGGTTTATAGTGCCCACACATTTGAAAATAAAGATGGAATAATTATAGTCGATAGTCCCATAAAAGGAAAAATCCTTTTCCAAGAATTTCATTTTATTACTTCTGGTTGTGTATAAATTCTAACTCTCATAGATTTTGAATTAAATAGAATCCAAGCTATGTATATCTTTTTGAATTTCAATGCTTCACTCTATGGTAATGGGAGAAAAAGATCATGAATAAAATTGAGGGCAGGACAATAGAGATTACTTGCTATAGGAAATAATCAAATTGATTTAAAATTTACAAGAAGATTTTGGCACCCCGTGATTATTCCTCACCATATAGTATCCGTTTTTTAATAGCAAACTTTATATCAAAATAAAACCCTGAAATTCAAAAATAAATTCATAGTTTATATTTTGTATCCGATATCATCTTTTTTATCATAAGAAAAAGTTCCATAGTTAAAACTTATTTGTTTGTATAATTCATGAACTTTTTTTGACCAACTCTCTGCTGCTTCATCCCAAAGCTTTGAAGTATCAATATATTCTAGCTCTTCATCTAGTTCATAATTTTGAAAAGTCAATAAATCCTCTGGTGTGGAAATAATAGAACGAGTTTTACCACTTTCAAAAAAACTTTTTTCTTCATTTCTTAATAATTTAGATTTCTTTTTTGCGAGATTAAACATCTTTAACAAAGGGATTCTATCTGTAATTGCATCCAAATCGTAAATGTCTTTTTGTGAAGTTCTGTCGGATAAAGCAACTAATTTCATTAATGCAATATCTTCAATAGAAGCCATAGGTATATTTTGAATTTTTTCTATAGGATATAAAAGTGGCACATCACCAATCAAATCTATTTTAAGCATTTTCTCTATATTTTCCTCTTTATAAGGTATTTCTATAACCATATAATAAAGTTGATTATCACCTCTTATACTAGGAAATATCTTTTTATCTGGATAATTTGATTCTATCTCTTTAACAATTTTTTCAAAATCTTTTTTAGATACATGATTTTCAGATGCCAAATCAATGTCTATAGATATCCTATGCTTAAAACGTAATGCCAAGTTAGTCCCACCAACTAGAAAAAAGGGTCTTAATACATCTAAATTTATTAATTTGTGAAGATTAGTATATAAATATTCATTAACAGGAGGTATGTTCTTATTCATTATTTAAGAATAAAGTTTTTATGTCAATAGTCTTTCCACCTCTGGATGCCATTGTTTCGTAAGGAATAGGTTTGATACCATATCTCTTAGATATTTTTTGGAGGATATTTCTGTCTATTCGTTCTAAAGGGTTAGCTACTGAGTCTATGATTTCTTCTTTGGTGTAGTATTTTTCCAGCATATCCATATTATCATCAAAATCTTTTGGAAATGACCACTGAACTATTCTTTGTATAATGAATTTTTTGTTTTTCCCCCTATTTAATATATCGATAATTCTATCCCAGAAGCATATTGGTCTACTACCTTTTTTCAAATCTTCAAGCAGTGCATCATTGGTTGCATCACTATTTTTTTTTGCTTCGGCCAATCTTTTGTAAACATTTGGATGAAAGTTAAAATCTTCAATGTGGATGCTCATGATTTAATTTTTAAGGTTGTTAATGAATGACAAAGATAATGTTTATTAGTGAAACATTAAAATAAATTTATCATATTTAAAAATCAATCGTAGATCCATTTTGAAAATAAAGATCAATCGAGACAAACTTACTCCTATCTATACCACTTCTAATCTTATGGCTCTAATCACTTTGTTGTGGAATAGAGGTCGCTTGGAATGTGCGATAGCTATATTGACCTCACTTTTTATGAGAATTATGTTGACTTACCCCCTTTTTCCCTTTACGGCCATGAATGATCAAAGGTGTTTTAAAGGTTCGATGTAACATCGCCCGATTCGACAATGAACACTCTTTACTTCCAAAACCCTCTGAGAGGGAACAATAACTTTGGAAGAAGGAACATGCTCCGGTGTCCCTGATGTTATTGGCAGCATTGCTATCCGCATTCATACAAAATCCACAGCTTAAACATTTAAATTTCGATTGAGAGAGTCGATTCTTTTTGTCAATAGTTCCACATCGACTACATTTTTGAGAGGTATAATGAGGAGGAATTTTGATCGCCCACATCTTTTGACCTAGATAAATCTCAAATATGCCCCATGCCGTTTTTAAAATCAATCTGTTCAAACCCGATTTTTGTTTGACGTTTTTGCCCGGATGCTTTTCACCTATTATAGGAAATAGCATCTATTGGGAAACATCATCAGTGTCTAATGGTCTTTTCGAGGGTTTTCTACAAGAATTGAGCAAACAAAATCCGAAAGAACTTAAAATCCTGATTATAGACAATGCTGGATTTCATGCTTCTAAGAATATGACCATTCCAGAAAACATTGAGTTCATCAGAATTCCTCCATATACCCCAGAGCTTAATCCTGCTGAAAAGGTGTGGCAATGGATGAAAGAAAGAGTAGCTATGAAATTCTTTGAAGATCTTGAATCTCTAAAGAAAAAAATAACCGAGATGATAACTGAACTGAAGTCTGAACTCATCAAATCCATTACAGGATATGATGTATACACCAAAGCCTTTTTGAGCGAATTTAGTGTTTAAATGGTATTATTCATTATTTAAGAATAAAGTTTTTATGTCAATAGTCTTTCCACCTCTGGATGCTATGGTTTCGTATGGAATAAGTTTGATACCATATCTCTTAGATATTTTTTGGAGGATATTTCTGTCTATTCGTTCTAAAGGGTTAGCTACTGAGTCTATGTCTATGATTTCTTCTTTGGTGTAGTATTTTTCCAGCATATCCACATTATCGTCGAAGTCTTTTGGAAATGACCATTGAACTATTCTTTGTATAATAAATCTTTGATCATTTTTTCTATTTAGGATATCGATAATTCTATCCCAGAAACATAGTGGTCTACTACCCTTTTTTAAATCTTCAAGCAATGCATCATTGATTACATCACTCTTTTTTTTTGCTTCTGCGAGTCTTTCATAGACATCTGGATGAAAGTTAAAATCTTCAATGTGAATGCTCATGATTTAATTTTTAAGGTTGTTAATGAATAACAAAGATAATGTTTATTAGTGAAATATTAAAATAAATTTATCATATTTAAAAATCAATTGTAGATCCATTTTGAAAATAAAGATCAATCGAGACAAACTTACTCTTATCGATACCGCTTCTAATCTTATTATTTATATCTGGAAGTTCTTCTTTAAACTCTTTTGTAGGCCTGTTCATCTTTTTTTATGATGAGTTAATATAGAGACTTTTAACGTACTATTGTGATATTTCCGACAGTGCTTATAAAGAACTTGATAACTTAAATCGGACTGGTAATTGGCATGAACCCATGCTAATAACTCGATATAACTACTCATCGTTGTTGATGGTATAAGTTCATCTTCGCCAGCTTATCTGGTGATGGTAGTTGGATAGTGAGTAGTCAAAGTGTTGAAAGTGATCAGTTGCTGAAAATCACTGCTACTGCCTGATATCACTATCAATTAAAGCATTACACAGACAATTAAGGTAGCTTTAGTGCAGACGTTACAGAAGACATCATCACTATTCAAAGGGTTGTCATATCAGCCTAAGTTTACAGATATAAACTATATTACCACTGCTTTGCCAACCTATATGGATAATGTAGACATTGCGAAATTATTAAGAGAATATGAGCAAATAACTTCTTTTACCTCTAAGCATGACCAAGGATATCAGCTAAGTGAATGTCGTGAACTGATAGTCGCCAATAAGAAAGTGACCTTCATTGTTGCTGGTGATTGTAGTCTGGAAGCAGCCTTTATAAAAGCATCATGTACCATTATCGCCAAAATATTCTACGTTTATAAAAAAACTTAAAATTTGAAATATTTCTATCTAATGAGAATCATAAAAAACAAAAAACTCGAAAAATTTAGTGCTTATCTAATTTTTATTTCCGCCATATTGATAGCCATGCAGACTTATAGGTTTGAAAGCACAATATTTCATTCCTTTTTCCGATATGCTGATATTACAATTCTCGTTCTATTTGCGGTTGAATTCATGGTTAGATTCCATAGGTTACGAATCAGCAAAATACCCAGTATAGATCAAAAAATTGAATCCTCTTATCTCATTACTGCAATAAATGATGAGACTAGATGGCTCATTTTTGATGGTTTGATTCTATTGGCTTCTTTTGTTGGCACATTTCTTATCATCTTAGATTATGCTGAATTTATTTTCATTGCACGATTGATTAGGGCATTTAGAATCTTTAGACTTTTTGGATTAAGTACTGAATTAAAATCTATTCAGAAGAAAATATTTTGGACTTTTAGGACAGTAAGTGTTTTTTTATTTCTGCTATCTATTGTCATTTTTGTTTATTCGGTAATAGGTGTTTTAATATTTGATTACCAAGACTTAGGGATGCTAAACTTCTCCAATTTACATCATGCTTTTATCAGTCTCTCGGTTGTATTAATTGATGGATTAGGTGAAGCATATGTATTAGTTTCAAATTTTCAGGGTACTAGTCAGTGGTTGAGTTTGTTGTATTTATGCAGTTTTGCACTTATTTCCATTATGATTGCTCTGAATGTTTTTATTGCAGTTCTTACCAATCAAGTATGGGACAATGTGCATAAGCAAAGTGATACAATGCTTAAGAAGGCTATTGAAAAGGAAATCAAGGAATCAGAGAAAAATTTGCTTAGTCAAGTTAATTCATCCCAACAGATAATACTTAAAAAGTTGAATGAGTTAGAAAAACTCAATAAATACAAATAGAAATAAAGAAAAATGGTCTTGCAAAGTTTTTTACAGAAGGAATTAATTCCAATGCATATTTTTAGATTTTTATTATGAAGATCATTTTCCCTTGTTTTCTATAATAAACGCTACCTTTCATGATCGTTGCTCCATAGCCTACAGATATCAATAATGGTACACCACCATCATCTGAAGGATTCCTATAATAATCCTGCGCATGTTTGTCTGTACCCATTAGAAGACAAATAATTTGATGTCAAAACAATACCTGGATGAAGATTTTCAAAATTGTGGTGTTTCTGACAGTGATTATAAAGGACTTGATAACTTGTTTTGGATTGGTGATTTTATGCGCCCATTACCTCCTGATAATTTAAATTTTGGCAAATTGCTAAGTTTGCAAGTTCCAACTAAATAATTTATGAAAGATAAAATACGGTTTAATTATGAGGGTAATTTTATAGAATTACCCATATTTGAAGGAGTTGAAGGAGAAAAAGCAATTGACATACGTCGGCTTCGTAATGCAACGGGATTAGTCACATATGATCCGGGTTATAAAAATACCGGCTCGTGCAAAAGTTCTATAACATATCTTGATGGAGAGGCTGGAATTCTGAGGTATAGGGGATATAGCATTGAGGACCTTTGCGAAAATTGTTCCTTCATTGAAGTCATTCATCTACTAATTTTTGGCCATATCCCTTCAAAGAAAGAGAAAGAAATATTTCTCAGTGAAATTCGAGAAAAATCACTTGTTGATGAAGATTTGAAGGGAATCTTGAAGAGTTTTCCCAAAACGGCTCATCCTATGTGCATTTTGGCTTCACTCACTGCGGGATTGGTAGCTTTTACTCCAAAGTTAGGATCATATGAAGATATTGAACAGATGAGGCCCTCAATTATCAAAATGCTGGCCGCGTTTCCAATATTGGCTTCCTGGACACATCGCAAGAGTAGGGGACTTCCTTTGAATTATGCCAATAATTCCTTAACATATGTCGGTAATATAGCACATATGATGTTTAGAAGACCTCATATGGACTACAAGCCCAATCCTATAGAGGTAAAAGCACTCAATAAATTGTTGATTCTTCACGCTGATCATGAGCAAAATTGTTCTTCATCCACTGTCCGAATAGTTGGTTCATCTCACGCAGATTTATTTCCTTGTATAGCTGCAGGATTATCTGCCTTGTGGGGGAAATTACATGGAGGCGCTAATCAGGCGGTAATAGAAATGCTTGAAAAAATAAGTGTTCAAGGTAATGACATACAAAAATTTATAGATAGAGCAAAAGATAAAAATGATCCCTTTAGGTTGATGGGCTTTGGTCATAGAGTATACAAAAATTATGATCCTCGTGCGAAAATATTGAAGAATATAGCCAAAGAAGTATTGGGTCAGGTTTCCAATAGAGATCCCATCTTAGATATAGCAATAGAACTTGAACAACGAGCATTGGAAGACGATTATTTTAAATCGAGAAAGCTCTATCCTAATGTAGACTTTTATTCAGGACTAATTTACAGAGCAATGGATATTCCTACCAGAATGTTTACCGTGATGTTTGCTTTGGGAAGACTACCAGGCTGGATTTCCCAATGGTTGGAAATGCGTCAAAACAATGAACCAATAGGTAGACCGAGACAAATTTATGTTGGACCTAAGCGGCAAGACATAAAGTAAGGAATTGATTAGTCCTTTTTTATTTTCTTGATAATACACTAAGCATTATTATGTTGAAAACTTTAATTATCAGGAATTTTGTTCCCCAGTAATTCCGGATGAAATTCTATCAATCTTTAGAAGATGCTGTTCAGGTTTTTTTTCTTGAACGATACAGCCAAGAAATTAAACCTATAGCCTTTCAATTAACACGTAAGGAGTTCAAGGGCGATTTGACTCTTGTGGTATTTAGTTATTTGAAAATCAGCTATACCTCACCTAAAGAGTTGGGTATTCAAATAGGAGAATTTCTAGTGAACAGATTGAAATTTGTAGAATCCTTTAATGTGTTAGGAGGGTTCTTAAATCTTAGTCTTAGCAATGAGTTTTATCTAAATGTACTCAAGCAGATTTCAACTATTAAGCGATATGGTTTTCAGAACGTAGAGCCATCAAATGAAACTGTTTTAGTGGAGTTTTCTTCTCCAAATACAAATAAACCACTTCATTTGGGTCATATCAGGAACAATCTTTTGGGACATTCCTTAGCAAATATCTTGGCAGCAAATGGGAAAAATGTCAAACGTATTCAGATTGTCAATGATCGAGGCATCCATATCTGTAAATCCGTGGTTGCTTGGAAAAAATTTGCTAAAGATCTAACACCAGTACAAGCAAACCAGAAAAGCGATCATTTTGTTGGTCAGTATTATGTAGAGTTTGAAACTAAATTTAAATTGGAGGTTGAACAATTAATGGCTGAAGGGTATAGTGAAAATGAAGCAAAACTGAAATCTCCATTATTGCAGGAAGCAAAATTAGAATTAAGGAACTGGGAAAAGGGAGATTCTAAGACCATCAAAATCTGGAAGAAACTCAATGATTGGGTCTATAAGGGGTTTGAAGAAACTTACCAGAAGCTCGGTGTGTATTTTGACAAAATATATTACGAAAGCCATACCTATTTATTGGGGCGAAAAATTGTGGAAAAAGGTTTGGAAAAGGGTGTGCTTCATCAAAAAAATGATGGTTCGATTTGGATTGACCTAACTAAAGAGGGTTTAGATGAAAAACTCTTGATTCGTTCCGATGGAACTACAGTTTACATCACTCAAGATATTGGAACAGCTGTTTTAAGGTCAAAGGATTTTCCAAAAATGAATTCAATGACTTATGTGGTGGGAAACGAGCAGAATTATCATTTTCAAGTGCTCTTTTTAATCTTACAAAAACTCAATTACCCATGGGCAAAAAATTTAAACCATCTCAGTTATGGTATGGTTGATTTACCTACAGGTAAAATGAAGAGCAGAGAAGGAACTGTAGTGGATGCTGATGAATTGATTGAACGGATGGTACAGACTGCCGAGAACAAATCTCAGGAATCAGGTAAGCTTGAATATATGGACCAACCACAACGCCAAAAGCTTTTTCATAAGATAGGGTTAGGTGCACTTAAGTATTATTTGCTTAAGGTAGATCCCCAAAAGCGAATCCTCTTTGATCCAAATAAATCGATTGATTTTCAAGGAAACACGGGGACATTTATTCAGTATGCCTATGCAAGAATCAGCACACTCCGGGAAAAGTTTGGTAATAAAACACTCCGGATATCTACTGATATAAAGCTTCATTCAACAGAAAAGAAGATTATTAAGAAACTGATGGAATACCCTGAGACAGTAAAAACTTCAGCAGTCAACCAGGATCCTTCTGTAATTGCGAAATACGTATATGAATTGGTAAGAAATTTTAATCAATTTTATCAAAGTGTACCAATATTGTCAGCTCCTTCATCAAATTTGATAGAATTTAGAGTCTCTTTATCAGATTGTGTTGCCAAAACTATCAAGAGTGGTTGTTATCTATTGGGTATTGAAGTACCTGAACGCATGTAAACTAGTTGTTATTCCGTACATTCAATTGTCTAATGCAACTATTGTAGAATCAGAAATGAAATATATATTTTATCAAATCTTGAGGAAAAATCCTGCTCTTTTCTGAACGGATAAACTAGTGTCTTTGTCCTACAAGAAAACAATATGAATGTTTTTCCATACATTTTTTAACTTAGAATCTATTTCTACTTACCCAATCATACCTATTTACAAAGTTTTGAGATAAATTCCACATAGATAATTCCAATCTTTTTGATCAGGTTTATATCAATGTTGGCCGAGTCAATTCCCATTGTAAGCAATGAAACAGACTATCAAATTAATTACTGAGTTTGGATAAACATAGTACATTTACATATCATTTTTTAATCTTATGATATCGTATGAAATAGCAGTAGTGGGATCTGGTCCGGGGGGCTATGTAGCCGCTATAAGATGTGCCCAATTAGGTAAAAAAGTAGCTCTTGTAGAACGTTATCCAACACTTGGAGGGACTTGTTTGAATGTTGGATGCATTCCCTCAAAAGCTTTGCTAGATTCTTCACACCATTACCATCATCTGTTGCATCAAAGTGAAGATCATGGAATTATTATCAATAAGTCATCTGTCCATCTCAATTTAGAAAAGATGATGAACAGAAAAAATGACGTGGTAAATAAAACAATTAGTGGTGTTAATTTTTTAATGAAAAAAAACAAAATAGATGTCTACAATGGACATGGAAGTTTTGTTAACAATAATACTTTGGAGATCACATCTTCTAAAGAATCTAAACAGATTCGCTTCCAGCATGCTATTATTGCCACTGGTTCTAAACCAAATTCTTTACCTTTTGTCAAAATAGACAAGGAGCGCATTATAACATCTACCGAAGCATTGGTATTGAGAGAAGTTCCTAAACATTTGGTCATCATTGGTGGAGGTATTGTCGGCTTAGAGCTCGGACAGGTTTACAATAGGCTAGGCGCCCAAGTGTCTATCATTGAATTCCAAGACCAGATTGTTTCTTCTATGGATGTTGATTTGGGCAAAGAATTAACCAAAGTATTCAAAAGGTCTGGAATAAAATTCTATCTATCTCACAAGGTCATAAATGTTGAATCAAAAAACAATATCGTAGCTATACAAGCCGAAAATAAAACTGGTAATTTAGTAGACTTTGAGGCAGATTATTGTTTAGTTTCTGTAGGAAGAAGACCCTATACGGATAATTTGGGACTGGAAAATATCGGTGTAAAAACTAATCAACATGGTCAAATTCAGGTCGCTTCAAATTTGCAAACAGATTGTCCAAATATCTTTGCCATAGGTGATGTAGTTCCTGGTGCTATGTTGGCACATAAAGCTGAAGAAGAAGGGATTTTAGTAGCAGAGTACATCTCGGGTCAAAAGCCACATATTGATTATAATTTAATTCCTAATGTGATTTATACTTGGCCAGAAGTAGCCTCAGTTGGAAAGACACAACAAGAGGTGATAGAATCAGGAGCAGAGTACAAAATAGGTCGATTTCCGATGAGAGCTCTTGGACGGGCTAGAGCAAGTGGGGACATTGATGGATTTGTTAAAATAATTGCCGATAAAACTACTGATCAAATTTTAGGTGTTCATATTATCGGTCCTCGAGCTTCCGATATGATAGCAGAAGGCGTTACAGCGATGGAGTATCGTGCTTCAGCTGAGGATATTGCTAGGATGTCCCATGCCCATCCAACATTCACTGAGGCCATCAAAGAGGCGGCACTTTCAGCTACTGAAAATCGACCGATTCATCTATGAGTTACTTTTTCCCAAATCTATTTGTGAGTTATTATAATTGGTGAGTAAGATTTATAATAAATTAGGTTTACTATCTATAGTCAAACGAAGAAAAGAAGTCTGTCTAAGAAAGTAATCTCTATAATCTTCAATTTTTTCTTATCTCTAAAACCAAATCTGGTAACCCTCTTCTACCTATTTACACAGATTTTGGCACACTGTGCCTACACTGGTTCAGCAATTAATAACACATTGCTATAATGTTAATCGTTCCTTTAATCCATTGGATAGCTCGCTCAATAATCTTTGGATCATCTTTGAATTTACCCAAACCTGTGTTACAATCATTACATAAATAACCCCTTATTTCACCAGTATGGTGGTTGTTATCCAGATTAATGTACCGACTTTTTTCAATAATTAAAGTTCTTTGACATATAGGACAATGAAAAGAATCACCAATTTCTGGCCTTGGGTGAAACTCTTCGTAATTTATTTTTCGTCTGTTGGAGATTGGTTTCTTATTTTTTCTGCAATCTTTACATTCACTACGTCGAATTACTTCTCCTGCTTTGTTGTATTGATTTTTTGCAAATTGTTCTAATGGGAGTACTATTTGACAGACTTTACAACGTTTAGTCATCACTAGCCTTCTGTATTAATTAAATTCTTATTCATCCTTTGCTCAGCAAGTAAACAGTAATCTTCATTAATTTCACTACCCAACCACTTTCGATCATTTTTTAAGGCCATATAAGATGTTGTACCAGAACCTAGAAAAGGATCATAGACCAAGTCGTTAGGATTACTCCAAGAAAGAATATGATCTTCAGCAAGTTTTTCAGGGAATATGGCAGGATGTTTATGTGCAATACGATCGGTCGCAGAATGTCCTTTGCCAGTATTATATTCCCATACATTTGTTCTGCGTCCCATTTTTGTATACCCACCTCGACTTAATTTTAAAAGACTACCATTAGGCAAACGCTTCGTACCATTATCTCCCCTCCGAGATTCCTTATTTTCTCTATCCCTAATTAGATTAATCGTTTTGGGCAAACCTTTGCTCAAAACAAACATATACTCAAAAGACTGCCAATAGGTTTTATTATTTCCTACCGCCCCCCGAGGAGGCTTTAGATAAATCATTGTATCAAATAAGTTAAATCCAATGCTTTTAAAATAAAGTGCCTGTTTGAATGACGATCCTGTCTCATCACCCTTGATGGTTTGATCACCAACAACCCAAACGACTACGCCTCTCAGCTTCATCACTCGAAATAATGATTTAGCTATAGTTTTGAAAGAAAAAGTAAAATTTCCATCATACTCACGCATATGGTCATATGGAGGAGAAGTAACTACAAGATCTATAATGTTATCAGGCATTTTCTCCATAGTCTTCACGCAGCTCTCGTTATAGATAGTGTTTAGTTTCATATGATTGAATTCCTTGATAAATTTAGCAACAATTATTGACTAGAAATCAAACGCTACTATCAACCAAAGTGTATGACGCAAAGTGAATCAGAATCTCCGTTATCAACAAATAAACAGCAATCCTAGTAAAGCAACATTACATTACAAGATTAATCTCCTCAGTTTATTGATACGCTTTTACTTCTCTAAAAATATTCTTACCCCTACAAGTTTATCTAATAATTTCTATCAGGTTTCACTCTATCAACCGAGATGTTCGTTTTAAATATAGGTTCCAGACATTTCTTCAAATTGTATTAATAAATACCTTTCTCATTCGATAACATACCAATTGTACCAATTGGGTTGTGCAGTTACCTCTAATTGTACCTCATACCCTCGGTCTAATTCATACTCCTTAGACTCTCCCTCCTGTTCCCGAATGCTCGCTTTATGATTCAACCCAGAATAGTAAAGAGGAACAGTAATCTTTTTTGTGATGGGATCATTGGTGGGATTAAACACCATCAACAGTCCTTTTTCCTTGTTATCAGGATTTATATGCATCATATAATCAATATCTCGCCCGTCTGCTCTTCGCAAATGAATGATGTCGCTTTCTAAAATAGTGCGATATTTTTTATACCACTCAACTACTCGTTTTACCATATTCTTTGTTGTTTCGGAATCGTAGATTCTCGGACCTCTTAATACAGATTGTAAGCCCATTCCCAAATTACTTACCAGCATCATTTCATAATGTTCTAAGTGCTTTTTCAGAGGTTCTATAGTTGCAGCGGATCCTCCACCATGATACTGGGCCAGTGGGATAAAACTCCAACGCATAGTGGGAGTACTTTCCCAAGTACCATCAAATATATTTTGACGGGTATGAATTAGTTGATGGCGCCTAGGCAATGACCAGTTGTTTTCACGATAACCTACACCCTGGTGATTTGAACCAGAAAGGTAATAGTAGTCAGGAACTCTCAGATATACTCCTTTGGACTTGCACCATTTGTAAAAATCAGTGATGATTCTCCACTGTTCAAACTGGGAATCATCATAGTCCCTATGCCCAGGATGTGTAGTTGAGGCACAAGCATCTCCCGGATAGTTTCCATCATGTGTTAAGGTAAGAAATCCTGTTTGGTTATATATTTTATAGAGTTTCCGAAAATAATCTAGCCCCCATTCGCTACCAAGACAAGGAGAATTTAGAAAAGTTGCAAATCCACCTCTTTTGCCGGTTTTTGGATTAATCACATCATCTTTTTCACTGATCGAGCGCGATGCTAATAGGCTATAAGTACCTATGCCAATACCCTTACTATCGGCATAATCAGCATATTTCTTCATGTTATTAACATTGGTATCGCTTTCATCTTCTGGATTAAAACCACTTCCAAAAGAAAAATTGACCATTTCATAACCCACTTCTGCCGCTTGATCAATTGCAAGCTTGAACTCTTCCCATCCCGAACGTGTAACATGAAACATCATGGGGTTCTCTGTGATCCAAGGCGCAATGGTACGGTACATTTTACGGAGAGAAATACCTTGCCTTTCTTTTTCGTAGGAATCGTATGGAAGAATAAAAGTTCGAATGGATTCAAGAGTTGAGCCGGGAGTTAAATCAACATTATAACCCCTTTCTGGATATACCTGAACAAGATTCGGAATTGTTTGTCTCCAAGATATCTGTGTGAAATAGTCTTGGTCAGCTTTCCAATGAACTGAATGAACACTAGCTATTTTGGACTTTCCAGCAGAAAACGCATAGTTGGTTTCCAAATGAATATTCGGTCGAGACATATACTCAGGATGATTTCTATGTTCTGGATAAGGATCATGATCAGCTATGGATAGATGTTCTGAAACTATTTCCTCAATTCGAAAATCTATCTCAGAATCATTATGTATCTCCAACCACTTTGAGACCACAGGAATCCCATCATACAACTCATAGTGTACAGACACTTCAAGGTTCCTTAAATCTTGAACTTTTGTTTCAAGCTGTTCAAGAAGAGAGTTTTGTATGTTTGAATAGGCAGCAAAATCATGAAATGTTAGGTGGACTAAATCACCAGTATATGGAGCATCCTTGCCCTCTGCTCTTGGGCCAAATTTACCAATGCGTGCCGAAATAGGATCAGGAATATCTCCATCGAAAGATATCGCCTCAACAGTTTTCCACCTACCCCCATTTGGCTTGGCTTCGCAAAATGCCTCATTACCTTCTAATCGAATCCGAAGATGCCATATCTGGTTTAAATCAAGGTTATTTTTTCCTCCAGCATTAGTGTTTTCACGGTTCCCATCAAAGACAGTAAACATCCAAGGCTCATTATTGTTATTGCCAGATTCATTTCCAGGTCGCAAATTAAATTTTATGATTTTATCGCTCCAAACCAATGCCATCCCGGGGCCCCAAGCACCACTGAGGTCTGTGCCAACATCAACTGATGTTTCTACAAGTCTAGTACCCTTAGGAAGCTGGTATTCTGCATATATGGCTGTATTGTTTGGAGTATATATTTCACCCACTCTTCCCTCATGGACAAAAGAGCCCTTAGTATTTGCTTCTGATTTAATGATTTTCCATTGATCAGATAGTTCTGTAAATGCATCCTTATAAATCGTATTTCTACCCAAGGCACTGTTTTGGGAAATCTCTACCAAATCTTCCGGCTGTAAATCTAGTAACCGATAATTCATCTTAAGGTGAATACCATTTGGAGGCCAACTTATACCTGGTGCATGATGTCTTACACGATTCCAATCTAAACGGGGTTTGGGCGAACCAATACTGAAGTCATAGAAATGGAATGAAAGAGGATCAGATTCTAAATTATCTATCCAATCAGGATATAGAAATGCTAAATTTGGTTGACCTATTAAACCACCGACATTAAAAAAATAACCATCTACCTTGATGATACCCTCGGGGCCAACAGCTCTTATTAGCTCTTCGCTTTCAGTTATGTTATTGAAACTTGTGGTAGTCACATTGGGTTCTATTCTAAAGGTGCGGGAAATGATTCCATTAGACAGAATTAGGTCGTTGCCTATTTCATTTTTAAACACTTTAGCCCTAGCTTCAGAAGGGTCAATGAGCCAGTCATCAGTAATGCCACTCTCGTGTATACCACCAATTAGAGGTAAACTATCTATTTTAGAAGTGACATCCTGAGCATAACCCCAATAGAAAGTCAGGTTTAGAAAGGACACGTAAAGCATCAAATTGGATATTGATTTCATTTTTTTCTTAAATAATTAATTTGATTTGAGTGGATTGTTGAATAAAAAAGAGAACATGATTCTATAAAATGACAAGAACAACACTTTAAGTTTTAATCTGTTGACATTTGCTTGATTTGAGTTACCAGATCTGCGTATGAAATATTTTGGAACTTAAGATCCAAAAGCAACATATAGGTAGTGACAACAATTAGGTTGAGTAATTTCTACAACCAAATTCTATTGTGAATCTTTGTATGACATAAGATTCAGTAAATTTCACTGACATTGATTTGCTTGTTAGTTTTATTTAAGCCAAATAAATCCTTACTCACCGGTGTTTTTGAAAACCCTTTCTTGAAGGTGCTTATTACGATGTTCTTTAGGGGGCAATGAAGGTAATTCACTATATGGTTTATCAAGATAAAAATATGCCGTTGCTGAAACATCATCTCTTCTATAAAAATTAGTTGATCCGATACCAAAATCTTCCGAGTCCAATGCCGGAGGATTTTCCATGGAAAGCAATCTGTTAACCACAGGAGCCTCGGTACTCCTAGCAACATCTTTGCCATAGGTATAAAGCCAAACTAACTCCAATTCTGCTCCATTTTTTAGCATTTCCTGAATTTTGGGTTTTTGTGAGTTACCAATTTGCTGTATCGTAACCCTACAATCTTTGTGGAAAAATACAGGATCTGGTATATGGTATCTATAAAAAGCGTACAAATCATTTTCTTTGTCTGAAATCAATGAACCGTGATACTGCTGGTTAAATTTCCCTTGACCCCAGCCTGTGCCTACATAATCTTCGGTGCCAGTACCTACCAAGGTTGCTAATTCATTATCTCCATCAAGGTATATCTTAACTTCTCCCTCTCCAAACCAAGTGCCCTGGTAATCAGGGTTACCAATCACTCCAATGTTTGTTCCCAAGTAACGCCCTTTACCATTTACCTTCGGTAAGATTTCAAAGTCTTCTCCAAGTTTAGTTTTGAGATCTCTACTCCAATAAGCATGGAAATAAAGAACATCTTTATCATGTTTTGGCACTTTTAAGAAATCTACATCATAATATAACATGGCATAGTACTGAGATTCGTTAGTCACTTCAATTCGTGCTGCTGTGCGATAAGGCATTGGTATAAAGCTGTTGAAGGAACGTCCCTCAGGTTGAGCAAAAAGAGCATTTTCAAAGGGAAGCATTTCACCTAGGCCTACACCAAAAAAATCTGTGATAGGAGCCGACACTGCTGGTTTTTCAGCATCATCCCAAAACATATCAATGGTCATTTCTCGACGAATTTCCTTGGCCCAAACAATCGTACTCGTGAGCCAAATTCGGGTAATGAGACCTGCTCCTTTCTGATCAAAAATAACTTTCCTTTCTCCAGGAGCAAGAACAAAAAACGCATCGCCTTTTGCCCCTTTATTGGATTGACCACCTTCTCCTTTAAGACCTTGAAGATTTTCGGCACTAATCCAACGGGTTTCTACTCCATCCGGAGCCGCCTTGTATAAGGCTGTGGTGTACTCAGAAGGACTGGTAATAGCATCCTTTCCTTCTTGAGCAGTAATTGACACAGTGCTAAAGAGTATACATAAAATAGTATACCCTATTATATTATTATGATTCATGACATTCAGTTAGAAATAATGTGTTTAAAATTTATGATTAATTCAATCTATTAGGTATTCTCTTTGTTTAACGACTTTAACTTTTTTTCAAAATACAAATAATTGTCTCAATAACCTTATACTTCAAATTTATATAGTAGAACTAGCAAAAATCTTTATTACCTATGATGATAAATTTTTATGCTCATCCTGAAGTTTTACTTCTTAGAAGACACAATTTGTTCTTCACCATCTAATCTAACTTTTACATTGACAACAGGGCTGCCATTTTGGTTTTGAAAATCAAACTCTATATTGTGATTGCCATCATCCAGTATAGGTAGATTAATTTCACTTTGAATAAGAATATTTCCAGATTTTCCTCTTATAACAAAGCTATTGTTTTCTATTAAAAGTGTTTGCCCTACAGTTAGTTTTTCTGGGATATGAATCGGAAGATTATTATTAATTCCTATAGAAATTCCGTTAATGGATTCGTCTTGTTCACCTTCTAGAGTAATGTGAGTCCTAAAAGGTTGACTTTCTGCTTCATTTTGTATAGTCCATTGTGCATTTTTAGGCTGACCCGGTTGCAATTCTACTTTTTCAATACTAAAATCATAATCTTGGTATGTAATAAGATTCCATTGGTTTTCAGAAATCTCTTTAAGATGAAATTCGAGAGATACATCTTTTAACTTATTTCGTATCGAATCGAATGCTCCACTAAGACGTGCTTTCTCCCATATTCTAACTAGTTCCAAGATTTCATCGGTATAAGGATTAAGACTTAAAGATTCGGGATTAGCATATAAAGCAAACCCTGCATTGTATCCTCCTAATCTTGCAAGCAACCACTCGAAATCTTCTACGCTTGTACTCGGAGTTAGGGAGAACCATCCTAGCATATTTGGCAGGTAATTCTCTTCTAGAAAAAGCTGGTTATTGAATCGATATTCGGTTTGGCTTTCACGAAAACCTGCATACCACGGCTCTCCCCAATTGACAAAATGATTTACGTGCCAATAATTGTGTGTCATTTGGCTAGAACTATTTACGAGATTATGTTCAGCACCATCAAACATACGCGTGGCAAAATGATCAAGAGAGTAGGTACCGTGCCCAGTTGATTTAGCCCCTTCGTGACCATCAAAGCCAATTTGTGCTACCCCAGTTGTATTGACAAACTCTATAAGGTTGTCTATAAGTGAATCTTGTAGTTTGTGGTTGGGGAAAAATACTCTATAAGGATGATCTAAGAGTTTTCCTACCGAGGCTCCTTGTTTATGATTCGATGGTGTAGTTCCAAAAGCTCCCCTTTGACATTCTAAAAGTCTATATGGAGATTCATTACTAACTGAACGATATCGAATCAATTCGTTTCCTACTTTGATTGTCTTCATCCAATCAAAATCAGTATTGTTAAAGTAGTGGTTACTGCTAACACTTATTTCGTTTGTATCATCATCAATATCTTCTGTTAAATAAGCACTGCCAGTTAGTGCCAAATTGACATTTGGAGTTGGCGTGATAAAGGGATCATTTGGAGTTATGAAGTTAGTTAAGGTGTGAACGCCCACTCTTACTCCGTGTGCACTTGCCTTTTGTACAAGCGCTTTTATTCCTTCTAATCCATTAGGAAATTGCTCTGGAATCAATTGAAAATGTCCCCAATTACTAAAAGGGTGTGCATGGTAGATTGCATTCATTCCTGCCTTTTTAGTGTAGAGGAGCATTTGATCAAAGTTTTCCTCTGTAAAAGTGGTTATTAAATACGCCTTGCTTCTCTCGGGATGAGTTTTAATCCATTTCCCATCTAATTGAGGGTGGGGCAAACCTTCTGCACGTTCAATGGCACCTACAGTCTCTAGAGCATCTTCAGGTGGGCAACCAAAAAGAGCGATTTTGGAGCCTACCACGCTTTCCCCACTAATTGGCATAACAGGCATATTGGGAAAGTGCTTTGACCAGATATCAGCAGTCCTCTCTTTAGTTCGATCTATTGCAAAAGCGTTGAGAGTACATCCAAAATCTGTTTTAGATGCTACTCCTTTACGGCTTGGTACATCTCCTTCATCATTGTTTAGCTGACCTCCTGTAGTTTTCACATTAAGTGACTGGAGTCCAATTGCAAAATCACTATTCCGAGCAATTCCAACCACTTCTCCAATCACACCTTTAATTGATATAGGGTAAGGTCCCCATACAACAGCTGGTACTTTGTTCAAGGGTGTAGCTTTAACTAATTCTAAGGTAAAGTATTCATCATGCTCTTCGACCTTCAAGTCGACTACTGCACCAGATTTAAAATTCAGACTAATGATATTTTTCTCTCTGTCTATTTTCATCGAAATTGGCCTCTGGGCTATAGTATCTTTTGGATTTTTGATAGACAAAAGACTGCTCGGCTCTTGTTTGTACAAGTAATCAACACCAGTATTTTTATCAATAATAAATGCCAAATTGCCTTTGGCAGTAATCCCAATAGTCAAGTTTTCAGTTGAGATTTCTACTACTTGGGGGCTGTAAGAAACCGAAATTCCCAAAAACAAGATAAGTAGTAATCGTTCGATATTTTTGAAATGGATAAACAACTTCTTTAAATTTATTACGTTATATCTGATAATTTAATAATCAAAATGAACTAATATTTTCAATAATGGCCATGACTTTACATTTTCCAATAATATTCCGAGATTGCATAATAACACTTAACACTTATGTTCAAGGGAGTAGTGTGTCAACTCCCAAAATCACTAATAAATAGTACTGTATTCGTAGAACTCCCGTAAGATGCTTGTTCTGATAGCTCGTGAGATATGTCCAACACGGCATAACTATTATAACCTAGATGAAACTAAAATGGTAAATCTATCTCTTTCACAAGGAAAGGCTACGAAATTATGTTTTCGTAGCCTTAATATAATTCAATTATGAAATCTATTGTAAGGGATCAAATGTCCCTCCTGTCCATCCCAGTGTGTTTTCCAAATTTTCATTTCTCAAACGAACCGATTCGGGAATATCAAAAAAATAATACTTTTCAT
The DNA here is from genome assembly GCA_002238525.1 of Flavobacteriaceae bacterium bin25. Classification (GTDB taxonomy): domain Bacteria; phylum Bacteroidota; class Bacteroidia; order Flavobacteriales; family Flavobacteriaceae; genus Bin25. The sequence goes on along the minus strand of MPMN01000009.1, from coordinate 36,608 downwards.
CAAAGTTGATATCAATACCTTCATCACCAGGTTTCACAGAACCTTCTTCTAATGAGTAGGTTTCAGTAATGAAATAAGTTTCATATTGTTCTGGATCATTCAAATCTATTGTGCCAGTTAGTACTGATTGTTCAAGAGTTTTACGATCGTCTATTACCAGATCACTTGGATTCAAAGCATCAAAAGCTTCCGTTTTGGTGATATAGTAGCCCTGTCGTTGGGTTCCATTTAATTTTTCTATATGCCGTCGTCTTATCAAATCCAACGACCTTTTGGCTTCAAATGCTAATTCTATTCTCCTCTCATTCAAAATTGCATCACGCAACCTATCTATATCGCCTTCTAAACCGGCCTCTAATCCATACCTTCCGTCTGTATCTTCAATTCCAGCTCTTTGTCGAATATCTATTAAGTATCCCAAAGCTTCCGACCCTCTATTAGTCTCGTTTGCTGCTTCAGCTAAGCTTAACAAGACCTCGGCATATCTCATTTCAATCCATGCCGTCGTGCTTTCTCTAGCTTCAAAAACATCAGAGGTCGTTTCAACTGCTTTTCTGTTTAGCAATCCCGTCCATGTTACCCAATTATCTCCTTCATTTGTCGTGGAATTCCCTTGAAATGTCCATATATAATCGCTTGTATCTGTGGGTTCTGGATGAGTTATTGGGTAATGAGCACCGTTCCAAGCAAATGTGGTTTCAAATCGAGGATCTCTGTCAACCCAGAAAGTCGTTGGGTTATAGGTATATTTTGATTCACCATCAGAGATTTTTTTACCGTCTTTCATTGGGAAAGATACTAGCAATGCGATTGTGGCATTATCATACCGCTCTGAGCCCAAACCTGGTTCAAACTTCCTTACCTGAGCATCTCTCGAGTGTGTATTTGACTCATTATACAATCTTACCCAAACTATTTCAGGATTATTAGACGAATCATCAAACCATAATTCGGAGAAACTTGAGTGTAATCCTTTACCTTGTGCATCTAATTCAGCCTTTGCCTCAGAAAGTGCACTATATGCTGCTGGCCAGCGATTTCTCGATTGATCTGGATCAAAATGTTCACTTGCATAATGCAAAAGAATTCTTCCTTTAACAGCTAAGGCTGTGCCTTTTGTAATCCTTCCGAAATTTTGGGCGTCATATTTACTAGGTAACAGCGATGCTGCTTGATCCAAATCAGCTACAATTTGGGTTAAACATTCGGTAGTAGAATTACGAGGCTTTTGCAAATCATCATCAGGATTAAGTGCTTCTGTTACTATTGGAACTCCGCCATATGTTCGAACTAAATTCCAAAGATGGAGTGCTCTAAAAAATAATGCCTGACCTGTGAGTAGGTTTTTATCCTCGGTGTCGAATTCTGAACCTTCAACACCTTCAATAACCTGGTTAATCCTTCGTATCGTTGAATATGTTCCTGAATATAGGTTATTGGAATTATCCTGAATACGACCGTAGAAAAAATTGCTAGGTCCTCTTGAATCATCTGATCTCGCAGAAGCATTAATTGACCAACCGGGAGTAGAAAACCTATATATAAGATCAAGAGCTGCTGTAGCTAAAATTGGATCGCTATACGTTGCTTCATCTGTTATTATTCCTAAGTTGGTTTTGTCTAAGACATCGGTACATTTTACGGTAATTGTCATTAGTAGTAGTAAAGACAACCCTATTTTAATATCGTGAATCTTCATTTGATTTATCTTAAATAGTTAATTGTAGTCCCAAACTATAGGACTTGTTTATAGGAATTCCTTCCCCTTGTATCTCCGGATCAAACATTGTTGTCCCTTTATAAATGAAGAGCAAGTTTGTACCATTGAAAAATAACTTCGCTTGGCTTATACCAAGTGAATCCATCAAATTTTGTGGAAGCCGGTAAGCAATGTTCAAATTTTTCAAACGAGCGAATCCTCCATCACGAAGCCAAAATTGGGAATTGTCAAACCCATAATAACTCCAAAATGTTCGCTGACTAAACCTGGGGAATGCACCATTGGGATTATCAATGGGGTCATAAGCATCATTCCAATGAGACCATCCTGCTTCTGAAATTGCATCAAATGGGAACTTTCCAGAATCGGGCACAAACTTTTTATGCCCTTCAAATCCTTGTATAAAGGCATCTACGCTAAAGTTTTTATAATCCAAGCGTAGGCTTACTCCATAATTGATAGGTGCTACACTATTTTGTGCAATTAAGGTTATATCGTTTCCATCAACTTTACCATCCGGTGTATTCCCTTCGGGATCATCAGTTAAAGTACCTCTGATATCTCTATGCAATAGCATACCTAAAAAAGGATCACGATTGTTTTGTTTGAACCCAGCGGCTATGAGTGCATCAACCTCTGCTTGGCTACGAATAATGCCTATGGTTTCAAAGCCAAAAAGTCTTCCCGTATTTGTTCCGGTCTGCTTTCGTATGTCCAATTGGGCATCATTTTCATCAAATTCAACAACCTTGTTCTGGGCATATCCAAAATTAAATCCTAGATCGAACTTAAGGTCTTGAGCAATTTGATTCTTGTAATTTAAAATTAGTTCTATACCCTTAACATCTATAGCTCCGTAGTTTACTCTTGGCAAACTAGTCCCTAAAATTACAGGTGTCGTATTGGTCCTACTTCCGAAGAGATTACTTCTTTTATTAAGAAAAGCCTCAATAGTAGCACTCAGTTTGAAATCAAATAATTCTCCATCTAATGCGATATTATAGCTATCAGTTTGATCCCAAGTGAAATTGACAGAAGGAAGGCCTGTACTGAATAAATTCAATGATGTCTGGTTTGTATCGCCGAACACATAGCCAGCTCCTGATATACCATACCCTCCTAAATAGGGAAAAGTAGGTACCAGGGTATTGGGGTTTAAATCATCATTACCAGTACGCCCCCACGATACCCTAAGTTTTAGAAAATCAATAGCTCCAAATCCATCCCCAAAAAAACTTTCATCACTAGCAATCCATGCAGCTGAAAGAGAAGGGAAAAATCCATATTGTTGTCCCGGTAAAAACTCTACTGATCCATCATACCTAAATGTGCCATTTATGAAATATTTATCAAGGTATGAATACCCAAGATTACCGATGTAAGACAATCTGCCAGATTCTCCAGAACTTCCACCAGATTGCTGGTCACCGACTTCTCTTGCAGGAGGTGTAGCATATAGCTCTTTGACATTATCAGAAATCGGATTTCGCCTAAATGCATTGGTTGATTCTGTTTTAAATTCCCATTGCTCATAGACAAATAGTCCAGAAAAGGTGTGGTCTCCAAATGTATTGGCGTAATCAAGTTTAAAATTTAATTGATATGATTGATCTCGGCTAGTATTTTTTGAAATGGATCGGCTATTTGCTCCTCTACGTCTGAAAGTTCTTGGTGTAGGTTCGATTGTAGGATCTAACGCGAATCGGTTATTTGGATCAGTTTGGAAAGTATATTTAGTATCAGGTTTAGTAAAAATCGTACCATTTCTATTGATTATCCTATTATTGTATGATACTCCAGCGTTAAGCCCATCAACAAATGGAACTTTGTATGTTAAGTCAATAATGTAATTAGCTACGTTGCTAGTATTGACCCGGTTTCCATAGCCATCATTTTCAACCATATCAGACACATTAAAAGCATTAAAATTACCAACCGGAAGTCCATTTAAAAAGGCTGGAGCCCAATTTCCTCTTCGTGTTCCTTGTCTGTATGAATCCCTTATAGTAAATAAATTCCCATCAAAAGGCCAATAATACTGATCATTCCTATCCCCCGAGAAATCGGTATTGAAAGATAATCTCAAGTTTTTAGCAATATTAACTCCCAAATTAGCTCTCAAATTATGTTTTTGGTAATTCAATGATGTAAATTTCCCTTCTTCGTCTATTAAGGATCCTGCAACAAAATAGTCTATTTCATTGCTACCGCCTGTTATGTTGGCGGCATATCTTCTTGTAATGGGGACAACTTCAGACTGCTCCTCAAAACTTCCATAATCATTTTCTTTTAAGTATTGTAATTCCTGATCATTTATAAATTGGTTGTCAGCTAGTCTGCCGGGAATGCCTGGTTCATCATTAGCTCGATAGGATCTATTAATCAAAATAGCAAGTTCATAAGCAGTTAGGTGTTCTGTTTGTAGAGCATAGTCTGAAGAGCTCAGCGAAGAAGTAAACTCTAGACGTGCTTTGCCAGGTTTACCCGATTTGGTGGTGACTAGAATCACCCCATTTGAGGCCCGTGAACCATAGACTGCCCCAGCTGCTGCATCCTTCAAAAAGGTCACATTTTCCACTTCATTGATGTCCAACAAATCAAATGCTTCCTTACTAGCTACCACATTGTCAATTACATAAAGCGGCTGGTTTGATCCAGCAAATCCACCAGTTGTGGCACCTCTAATGATAATATTTGATCTGGTACCGGGTCTACCCCCTTGAGTAGAAATTCTCGCCCCCGTAACTCGACCAGCGAGGATATTACTCAATGATGTCGCTGGGATCTCTTGCAAGTTTTCGGAACTAACAGTTGTGACTGAGCTAGTGAGATTTCTCTTGAGCTCAGTACCGTATCCCACCAATACCACCTCATTCAAACCTGATAAATCTTCAGACAGTATAATATTAACCGTTGTTTGATCCCCCACTACAATATTCTGACTGAGATAACCCACATAAGATATAACCAAGGTGGCCTCCTGGCTATTTACAACTATGCTAAAGTTTCCATCAAAGTCCGATTGTGTCCCATTGGGTGTCCCTTGTTCAATAATCGTAGCACCAGGGAGGGGTTGACCTGTTTCATCAGTTACTGTACCCGTTATTGCTATCTGCAATTTGGGGGGGGGTACAGGTTTACTAGTCAGAACTATTTGCTTATTCATCACTCTGAAATCAAGATTAGTTCCTTTAAGTGTTTTGCTTAAGATTGATGAAATCCGTCTCTTTTTGAGCTTTACTGAAACCTGCATATTCAAGTCTAAATCTTTTCTGTTGTATAAAAACTTAAAATCAGTCAAAGTTTCTATTTCACTAATCAAATCACTTAAAGCGACATTTTCGACATCTAACGATATACGTTCGGACTGTGAATATGAAGTAGTTGCATTAATTGGAATTAATACAGTCATGAACATTACGAAAGCTAGAGCAGTCTTATAGTTCAATTTGTAAATACGTTTTAATCTTAACATTTTTTCATGTTTAATCTAGTTAATTTTTAATCATTATATAAGGAGGGTTTAGTTTATAATCTGATAGCAATGCAATGATTTAGTTAATTATTGCTATATTATCTACGATTTCATATTCAATTGAATAGCTCGCATTGAATGCATCCAAAATTTCATTAATAGTTTCAATATCAAAAGTTGCGTCAAATCTTTGTTGATCTAAATTTTTGTTCTTATTGATGATGGTAACATTGTAATGCCTCTCTAAAGTTTGTCTTATTTTTTTGAAGGTGGCATTTCTAAAAACTATTTTCTTACTTATCCATGCAGTATAAATATTCATATCTACATTATCCTCTGTAGAAATTATTTGTTCAACTTCCTTGCTCCATGTAGCTTTATAACCAGCATCAAGCACACTCACATTTTGCTTATGCTTATGGCTTAGTGTAATTCCGCCCTCAACTAGGACAACATCAATATGATTATCCTCCAGATAATTAGACACATTAAACTTTGTTCCGGTAACTGTAATCTGCATATTCCCAACATGAACAATAAATTTTGAGAGAGGGTCATCAGCGACATCAAAATATGCTTCTCCTGTCAAATACACTTCTCGTTTAGCGCTTCCAAAAAACTTTTCTGGGTATCTGAAAGATGAGCCAGAGTTCAAAAGAACTTGAGTTCCATCGGATAGAATTACCTCAAACGTTTTTCCTCTAGCTACATTTAACGTGTTGTATCTATGTCTTTGATTTTCAAGAGAAACTGAATAATCTAACCTATCTCCACTTTGTTGGACAATCAAATTTCCGCTAGGATCTAAAATCATTCTATGTTCACCGTTATTAATCTGCTTGAAAATATCACCTTCTATTTGAAGAGTTACAGGTTCATCTTTTGGAATTAACAATGAACTGCTTTCGTAGCTATCAACGTCATCTGTACGTGAATGGATCCCTACGTAGAAATAGCCTATAGTTAAAAGAGCAACAAGTGCTGCTGCATAAGGCAATAATTTTCTGATAGCATCTTTACGATGTTTATCTTTTTCTTTTCTTATTTTTTCAAATAAAATTTTCTTCAATTCCTCTTTATCAAGTTCATTCATTTTTCCTGTTATTTCATAATGAATTTTGACATATCTATGGAATGTCTTCTTTGTATTGGCATCATCAAGCAACTCACTGAGCAAGTTCAAATCTTCTGAATTAGCCTCGTTGGTAAGGTACTTAACTATTAAGACATCTATCTCTTCTATGGGCACAACTATGGTATTGGTATGTTAATAAGACAACAAAAAAGTTAAATACCCTAACTCTAACTCTCACTAAAATATTAAATGGATTTAACACCTTCTTCATTCATCGTATTCCTAAATAAATTGATACTTCTTCACTTCAACTTTTGAAAATTAGATTGCTTTATAATTATTCGTTGAGATTAGAAATGGGATATTCAACTTTGTAATCTTGAAGGTTGAAGCATTTTTGAATATTTAACTAAGAGACATTTGCGCTAAATTTTTGGTAATCGCATTAGAATAGAAGTATTAATCAATGTTAGAAATTTATTTGACACCTAGTTAAAATACTTGTATCATTCAATCTAATTTCGTATTCTAAAAGTTATGAAACATTTTAAAATGTTTCATTCTAAACAAATGAGATTCTTCGAACCACACCAAACCAGGAGTACATTTTCTTTAAGCCAATCTTTTAAAGCATCAACTCTATCATTAACTGGAAACCTACAGGAAATTATATAGTTTGGATTAAAGCCTTACGCAGTAGAGACATCAGCGTTTGATGGATGAAGACCCCAGTGTCCAGCCAGGATATTTATTGAAAGACTTGATGGATGAAGAACAGGATGAGATTGGCGAGATAAGTAGTGATCTGTATCCTGGTGAGCGTTTGATGGTCTGTGTGAATCCCCGATTGAGAGAAGATCATCGGAAAACCAGAGAGGAATTGCTAACTATTACCGATAGTTATTTGGAAAAGATAGCAAAGAGTGTAGAGAATAGAACACTTCTAACTGCCGAGCAAATCAACAGGAAAGTAGGACAGATGATCGGTAAAAGGAATATGGCCAAGCATTATCAGGTATTGGATGGTATTTATGTGGTGCGAACCAATGTATCATCCTCAAAGTTAGGGACTTCAGAAACTGTAGAAGCTTATAAATCACTATCTTTAGTGGAACAATCTTTTCGTTCCATCAAGACCACTTCCTTGAGAATCCGTCCGATTGATGTTTATAGTGAGGCTCATGTAAAAGGTCATATGTTTCTATGTATGCTGGGATATCATATGGAATGGCATTTGAAACGTAAATTAGCACCTTTATTGTTCATTGATGAGCACAAGGATAAAGCCAAAGAAAAGCGAACTACGCCTGTTGGCAAGGCACAGGTATCAGATAGTGCCATAAAGAAACAGAACAGCAGAACTACAGAAGATAGTCATCCTGTACACAGTTTCAAAACCCTGATGCACGATCTGGGAACCTTGACATTAAATGAGGTAGCCTGCCTAGAAATTTTGACCAAGTGATTCATGTAATGTCTCAGGCAACGGAGATTCAAAGGAGGGCATTAGAACTTATTGGTATTGATCAAAAAAAGATGCTCCCAGGAAAGTAACTGTTGGAAATGGCACTTTTTTCATTCCTGGTAAGGTTTTTGACCGTATTTCGACCCGAAAATCAGGGTTAATTCATAAGTTGATGATTTTCCTGGAACTTAAAATGAACGTAATTAACTACAAGTTAATAAAATAAACCCAAATATTACCCCTAATACGAATTATTCGGGTAAATATGAATGGAGATAAACCAAAGAATTGGATTTCATTAAAAAGTTAACTTTTGTATAAGGTCTAGATTTGATTATCTTTCGGATATTCATCGAAATAGCCAACCTGCAAACGAGCCATTAACATATCCTCTGGTAATTGGTTGTCAGAGGGTATGAAAAAGAGGTTAATTTTGGTGTTTATAACAAAATCCCAAAATGGAAAAACACAGTAAATTAACCAAAGAGCAAGGTAGCGTGTAGCGTGTTGTTTGATATAAAAATAAATTGATTTACATGAATCCTAAACTCTTTGCTAAAACATTAAATGAAAACCCAAAGAAAGCTTTGGAATATTTAGTAGAAAGGTATGGAGATAGGCTTTATGCTTATGCACTATCATTTTCTAAGGATCCAGAAATGGCTCAAGACATAATGCAAGATGTATTTATGAAAATTTGGAATAAGAGGGCAAATATTAAAATCACTAGTTCAGTACTAAACTATTTGTATCGTGCTGTACAAAACGAATTTATAAACACTTATAGGAAAGGTTATACGATTAAAATTGAACAAATACACCTAAATTCACTATACGAGATCACTCAACAATATGATGATAACTCATTAAAATTAGCTTATGATAAGGTAATTGAGGAGGCTAACAAATTGCCTCCAAAATGTAAAGAAGTGTTTTTTTTAAGCAGAAAAGAGGGATTGACGAATATTGAGATATCCTCATATTTGAAAATTTCGGTTAAGACAGTAGAAGCTCATTTAACGAAATCTTTCAAAATACTACGGACAAAGCTAGAAAGTAAAAACAAAATTATAATGTATATGAGCTTACTTGTATCAACGAACATCAAAAGATTTTTATATTGTGGTTCTACTACATTCTTTATGAAAATGAGATAGAAGTGAGTTTTTACCCACAACTATATGCATCTTCCATTTCAGGAAAACACTCATTTTGACGTTTCATTACTCGTAGCCTATTGCCCTTGAGGATAATAGGTCTAATACCATTTAAACACTACATTTAATCAAAATTTAAGTTTTTTAGGATTTTGTTTGCCAAACTTTCTCAGAAATTCTCGAAGATAGGATTATACTAGGCTACTATATCTATATTACTGCCATGACCAACTCGCCACAGCGACTTTATATTCTGATTATTTGGTTATTTAGAAATGGGGCATTAGATTTGATGGATGGTTTTAATTATGCCTGATTTCAGTGCGAACTGAGCATTTGGTCTTTCTCTGTTATGGTATTGATATAACTTTGCCGAATAGTTAAATATTTTGTTTCAAAGATGCTTCATCAAGACGGTTATACGTTTCCAAAATCAAGTTTTAAAACATAAGCAATAGATTACGATTATCTCCATTAACTCAAACAAAAATTCAAGCTTTCTATTCAAATTAACTTTTAAGGTTCGAGAATATCCCAAATCCCATATTGATGAATTTTGCAATTAAGCATCAAATTTTTGTACTTTAACGTTAAAATAAATTCACAATAATGGAATATAAAAAAGACTTTGAGTTGTGGCAATTAGTTTTACAAGGTAATCAACATGCCTTTGACTTATTTTACAAAAGACACGCGGCAGATATGTTTTTATATGCGATGAAAATCCTTAATAACCAGGTGGTTTGTCAAGATATTGTTCAAAATATTTTTTTAGATCTCTGGCTAAAGCGCTATAAAAAGACGATTGTAAGCCATAAATCTTATTTACTAAAAGCTGTAAAATATCAAATTTTAAAACACTTACGGGACCATAAGATTGAGTTAAATCCCTATGATTTAGATGGTTTGTACTTTTCTTCAGACAATGCTTCATCTGAAATGGAAGAAAAAGAGATTCTAAGTGTCATAAACTCCAGGGTCACACGTCTTCCCAAAAGGTGTCAACAAATTTTTATACTTAGCCGTTATCAATACAAATCGAATCAACTAATAGCCACTGAATTAGGAATTTCTGTCCAAGCAGTAAAAAATCAAATCAGCAAAGCGCTATCCCTCATAAAGCGAGATTTAAAAAAGGAAAATATAACTATCTGACACCTTATTATTTCTTCTAAATAAAACAAAAAATAGTCTTTTACTTAATGTGTTGAGTATCTTTATCAAACAGAAGATTCTTTGATGAGGTTTGAACCTTCTAATACGCCGGAGATTATATTATCTTGGCTCATGGGAGTATTCCGATACGAATTTGTTTAGAAACAATTAGTCCTACATTAAAATAAATATATTGAGGTCATCATTTTCGCTATATCAGATATTTATTGGTACTTAGTATTAGGTAACACTATTATGTCAAAAAAAGAGAATCAAGCGAAGGAATTGTTTGACGGGTATTTGAAAGGGAAATTCTCTTCCAAAGAAACTAAGCAATTACATGATTACTTGGATTCGTTACAAGAGAAGGATTATGAGTGGCCAGAGGATAAGTTTGGAAACAGAGACGAGTTCGTTAACCGTATGCTAGTAGAATTCAAGATGAAGTTGAGAACCAGGAGTAAAAAGGCAATGAAAATAGTCAAATACGCGGCCATTTTTATCGGCCTTATCGGAATTAGTTTAATGACCTTAATCATTGATAATTCTGAAGATAGTCGTATTTTAGAAAATCAAATCTCAATTATTGAAGAAGAACCGATTGTGTTAAAAATTGGTGACAAAAGTTGGGAAATTAATGACCTAGAGGAAACAGAATTGATTCGTGGAAATGATGGAAAAGTTATTGCAACTCGCAGTGGTTCACATCTGAGTTACAATACAGGTTATTACGATACAAAATCTAATAATGCAGACAAAAAAAATGATTACATTGAGTATAACGAGATCATTGTCCCCAAAGGCAGAAGATTTGAAGTTACACTATCAGACGGTACTTATATTCATTTAAACTCAGACACATCCTTCTGTTTCCCAGAAAAATTTGCAGGTGAGAGTGAGAGGAAAGTTTTTTTGGCAGGAGAAGCATTCTTTGAAGTATCCAGTGACAGGGAGAATCTTTTTATAGTTCATAATGACCTAATTGGAGTTAAGGTTTTAGGGACAAAATTCAACTTTAACACTAGAATATCCCCCTCACCATTTATTGTATTGGTTGAAGGTAATTTGGGAATTCAAGTTCACGAAGAAAATTGGTCAAATAATGTAAAAACTGAAATGATGTTATTAGCCCCAGGTCAAATAGGTGAGTATAAGGATGATAAAATCATAATATCGAATGTTACGGTAGGCGATTACACCTCTTGGAAAGAAGGTGAGTTAGTGTTTGTGGATTTACCTTTCAAGGATATTATAAAAAAAATAGAACGGAGATATAATGTTGTTATAGAAAATCAGTATGAGGCAATCAACGACTTTCGATTCAAAGGTAAATTTAAAGATGAAACTATTATTGACTTAATGAATGTTTTTCAGAAGAGCGTTGGATTTCAATATCGAATTGTTGATAAAACAATAGTAATACTCCCAGAATAACTTTTCAACCTTAATTATGTCTCCCATATTTTAAAAGTTAAGCTCTAATGAAAAACTTAAATGAAATGAGTGCTTGTATATTTCAAGAAATAAAAAAAATAATATTTTACAAATAATCACAGTATGGAAAAATTTAAAAAAATTCAGAAATTCTTTTTTGAAAAAATGAGGATTAATGTTAAGCAGGTACAGTTTTTCGTTCTTTTCTTTTCATTGGTTCTTGTTAACAGTCAAGCTCGCGGAATTCTATATTCACAGAATGATAAGATGACATTGATAGTTGATAATCAGCCTTTATCTACAATTTTTGAAGACATTGAATCAAACAGCGATTTCTCCTTTTTTTATATGATGGATCAGGTTGATGTTTCAAAAAAAGTGAGTGTTAATTTGGTAAATATCCCCTTAAAGAACATCCTGAGCACGGTTTTTAAGGACACAGGAATTTCTTATTCTATTCTTAAGAATCAAATAGTTCTTAAGAAAAACAATGATGTTTTGAACTTCAGTCCAGTGAAACTGCAATCAGATATTATGGGTGGAATAGTACCAAATGTATTTCTAGTAAATTACCCCCCCCCAATTGAACGTTTACATCTACTACTTAAATCTTCTGCTCAATTCCAAGTTTCCGGGAATGTTGTCGGCCAAGATGGAATTCCTTTACTAGGAGCAACTATTCTCGAAAAGGGTACTACCAACGGAACTCAAACGGATTTTAACGGTAACTTCAGTATTGTCGTAAGCAGTCAAGATGCAGTTTTGACCGTTTCTTATTTGGGTTATCTCAGCCAGGATATTGAAATTGTTGATGATGCAGAGATTACTATTATACTTCAAGAAGATTTCTCAGATTTAAATGAAGTTATCGTCATCGGTTATGGGGAGGTCATTAGATCTCAGCTTGCATCAGCAGTCAATACAATAGATTCTGAATCTTTTGAGGCATTACCGCTTAATAATGCTATAGCTGCACTACAAGGCGTTTTGCCAGGAACCGTTGTTACACGAGGAAATGGACAGCCAGGTGGCGGAGGATTTGATTTAACCATACGGGGTTCATCATCTACTAATGGTGGCAATTCACCTCTAATTATAATAGATGGAATACCAGGCAATATAATAGATGTTAATGCAAAAGATATTGAAACTGTAACAACACTAAAAGATGGCGCTGCAAGTATCTATGGAGCACGAGCTGCTAATGGAGTGATTATAGTAACAACAAAGCAAGGAGAGAGAGGTACTCCTTCAATTGAGTTAGATATATCAAATACCATAAGTAGACCCGTAGGGTTTTTCACCAGTCTCTCATCAATTCAGGTAGCTGACTTTATGTTGGAAAGTTATTTTGAGTTAGACCAAGCAGCGGGTACTAAATTAGCTGGTAATCCATCATGGTGGACCGAAGATGAATTACAAAGGATAATTGCAGGTGAAAAGATTACAAAAAGGGCTACTCCGGGTAGATTCTTATCTTCCGATTTTTACGATTACACTGACCTAGTATTTGATAATGGTTATCAACAGAATTATAACCTTAGCATTTCAGGTGCTGGAGAGAAAAACTCTTATCGTTCTTCAATTTCTTATGTTAAAGAAAATGGAGTATTGTCTGTTGGACCGGATAGTAACACTAGATTTAATGCTAGGATAAATGATGTTTATAGACCAATAGAAAAAATAAAAATAGACACTAGATTATCGTTAATAAGAGAGCATACATCATCGCCGATTAATAGCGCTTTTGGTTTTGTGCCTTTTACTTGGCCTTTTTTTCCAGATAGACCATTTAGCGGTAATACAGAAGTTTATTCATCTGTAGGTGGCTTTGTAAATCCATTGGCAACTTTAACTGAACAAGGTAGTGTAAATCGACATATCACTAACCTTACAGCTAATATAAGAGTGGATTATAACCTTGTAAAGAACTTTACCCTCACTACTCAGATAGGTGGAGATTATGGTTTTAACGAATCAACCAATTTTAACAGAGAATTTTCTTTATATGATGCTGAAGCTGGAGAGGTATATTCTCTCCGTAACTCACCAACTAGGGGATCTAAAAGATTAGATAAATATTTGTATTCGACTGTTATAGCATATGTCAATTATAATAAAAGGTTTGGTAAACACAATATTAGCACAACTATAGGAGGATCCCATGAGGAAAGGGAAAATGAATTTTTTACAACCGCCAGAAGTGATATTTTATCTACCGATTTCTTTTCATTAAACTTGGGAGATGCTGATTCGGCAACAAACAATGGCTTTAAAACAGACTGGTCTATCCGTTCGCTTTTTGGTAGGGGATCATATATTTATGATGACAAGTATATACTTACAAGTCAATTTAGATATGATGGTAGCTCTAGGTTCTCCGAAGATACCCGATGGGGATTATTTTGGGGAGTTTCTTTAGCATGGAATGCCCATAAGGAGAAATTTATTGAAGATCTGAACGTTTTTGATAACTTAAAACTTAGATTGTCTACAGGTCAAACTGGTAATCAAGAAGGTATTGGTCTTTATGACTATCAACAACTTATAAATATTGGTGGGCAGTATTCATTTGGAGATGGAACACGAACTGCCGGAGCCTTCTTAGGAGGTTTGGTTGATCCAACCAGAACTTGGGAAACAGTACAGGTGGATAATATAGGTATAGATTTTACTGTCCTCAACAATAAACTAATAGGTGCTATAGATTACTTTATTAAGACCAATAAGGATATGTTAGCTCCAGTTACCACACCGGCTGTATTAGGAGCTTCTGCACCCTTTTCTAATAACGCATTGCTCAGAAATAAGGGCTTCGAGGTGCAATTAACTTGGAAAGACCAAATTAATCAAGATTTTTCCTATTTACTTAGTGGTACATTGTATGACTCTAATCCTGTTGTGATAGACTATGCTGGTAGAGATACCTATTCACAAGGAACGGTTTATATTAGAGAAGGCTATTCAATTAATGAAATCTATGGCTATAAATTCGATGGGATTATTCAAAATCAGCAAGAGCTTGATGCTTACGTTGGTCAAGTAGGTAAAAATCAGGGGATCGTTCCTGCAGACATCAATATAGGTGATGCAAGGTACAGAGATATTAATGGTGATGGAAGAATTTCTGCTTTCGCAGATGATGGTGAAGATGGAGATCTCGTTAAAATTGGAAGCACATCTTTAAGATATTCGTATGGCTTTAATTTAGGATTGAACTATAAGAATTTTGAATTGTCAGCTTTTTTCCAAGGTGTTTTACAAAGAGATTTCTTCACTTCTGGTGAAATCGGAAGACCATGGGCAGTACCTTGGAGACGTCCAGACTCTCGGTTTTACAATACTACATGGACTCCGAATAGGACTAATGCTAAATTCCCAAGATCTATCGCAAACAATGGTATTGGAAATTACAACTTTACCTTAAGCGACAACACTTTGTTAGATGCTAGTTATCTCAGGTGGAAAAATCTCAGATTGGGATATAACTTACCTGATTCTATATCAAATCAAGTAGGGTTAAGAGACGTGAAAGTTTACCTATCAGGATTTGATTTATGGGAGATAACGAATTTAGACGGAGGATATGACCCTGAATCGGCAAACATAAATAATTATCCTTTTTCCAGAAGGTACTCTTTAGGTGTAGAAATTGGTATATAAAAATGTATAGTATTATGAAAAATAAATTATTAATTGAATTCTTAACTAAAAAAACAGGGGTTTTATTGACGGCATCAATTTTGTTCCTAGTCACCTCTTGCACAAAAAATTTGAATTTACTTCCGACAAATGCACTCTCAGATGAGACTTATTGGACTAATTCATCAAATTTTAAGCGAGCTGCCAATGCCTTTTATTTTAGATTGCCAGGACATAGTTTTGCAGATAGCAATTCTGACATTTCATGGCAAAATGGAATCAATGGTGTGAGTAGTGGCACAAACACTATTTCAGTGAATGATGGTAATTGGAACGCAGCATATAGAAATCTCTTGGAGATAAACAAACTTTTGCTACAAGCTTCGAATTATGAAGGCGGGGACGATATTTCCCGTTGGGTGGCTGAAGCTAAATTTTTTAGAGCGTATAATTATTTCAATTTGGTGCTACGTTTTGGAGATGTGCCTTATTACGATACACCAATAGACCCTACAGACGAAGAAGCATTAAATGCACCGAGGGTAGGTAGAGACGTGGTCGTAAAAAATTCTATTCAAGATTTAAAAGATGCTGTGCCAGATTTACCACTTCAGGAGGCAATAACTGGAGATGATTTAGGTCGTATATCTCGAGGTGCAGCCCAAGCTCTCTTAGCAAGAGTAGCTCTATATGAAGCAACATGGGTGAAATACCATCAAGTTTCGGGAGATGCCCAAACCCTTTTAAACGAAGCCATATCTGCTGCAGAAGCTGTTATTTCAAGTGGTCAATATGAATTGTTTGTATATCAACCAGATCCTAGTTTGAGCTACTTTAACTCTTATATGTTACCCGGCAATGATTCAAAGGAACAAATTTTAGCTAGACGCTATCATCCTGAGGTAGGAGGACATGCTCATGGACATTGGTTATGTTGTGGAGGACGCGGTGATGGTACCAAAAAATTGGCTGATATGTATCTGAGCAAGGATGGATTACCTATCAGCAAGTCTCCTTTATTTCAAGGATATACTGCCTATACTTCTGAATGGGAAAATCGAGATTTAAGAATGTCTAACACATTAATGCTTCCAGGTTCAAATCAGGTAAACAGGAATAATCAAGATGGTGCAAATAGAGTCTATCCGCAAATTACTGGCAGTGAAGAAACAGGCTATAGAGTCAACAAATTGGTTTCAAATGATCCGGATGGCTTTGTATGGGGTCGAAACCATGAATTCAAACACATTCTCAAATTTTCAGAGGTATTATTAAATCTTGCTGAAGCATTATATGAAAGAGACGGAAGCATATCTGATGATGATTTGGACAGAACCATAAATTTACTTAGATCTAGAGGTGGAGTATCTCCGCTTACTAATGCATTAGCCACTACACATGATTTGGATATATTGACTGAAATTCGTAGAGAAAGAACCGTAGAACTTGCTTATGATGGGTTTAGGTTAGATGACTTGAAACGTTGGAAAATAGCTGTGGAAGAATTGAGTCATCCCATCAGAGGGGTTCAAATTGGAAATGGTTCATGGGATGAAGTATATAGTGATGTCATGGATGTTAGATCAACCGATAGTGATGGATTTATTGTTGTACAAGAGAAAGAAAATAGAAACTTCGGTGAGAAGAATTACTTGTTCCCCATACCCACACAGCAAATTCAGCTAAGTGATGGGAATTTAACACAGAACCCCGGTTGGTAGTAGTGGAATTGAATTTCTACTTGAGAAATTCAGAGAAATTATAGCAAAAACAAAAAAGAGAGGAATGCATAATCCTCTCTTTTTTGCTTTAATCCCGACTTTCGAACTTTTTTAAGTGATTTTTTTCACTTAAACACCTGTATTTCACTTATATAGATGATATATTTTGGATTTATTTTGTGAAATGTGTCCATGTAGAATACTTTTTTATAGCTGTTTATTTAATTGATTGTAATATATTTGCACCATATTATATAAGTCCATGTCATATTACATCGAAGTCGTACCCAATAGACATTACAGACCAACCACGCTACTCCGTAAAGTCTGGAGAGAAGGAAAGAAAGTCAAAAGAAAAAATATAGCCAATTTGAGCGACTTTCACCCCTCTGTTATTGAGGGCTTTAAAGCAGCTATCAAAGGAGTTATAGTCTATAAGGATATCTCCAAAGCATTCCCCATCAAAAGATCTTTACCTCATGGGCATATAGCTTGCATTTTGGGATTGGTCAAAAATTAGAACTTATTGGTATTGATCAGAACAAAATGTGTCCATTAAAGTAACAGTTGGAAATGACACTTTTTTCAGGCCTGGTAAGGGTTTTGGGCGTATTTCGACCCGAAAGTCAGGTTTAATTTTGCATTCAGTAAAAAATGGTGAAGTACTTACACCATACACTGATTGTTTTTACTTAATATTAATTAAATTCCACAAATACAAATAATAGATAGATGAATAAAACATTTAAATTGATAAAAATAAAGGCTAAGGTATTAGCCTTCATGGTTTTGTTAGTAGGCTTGAGTATTCATGCTCAGAATACTTCTGAGGTAATAATGGGGAGTCTTGCAATAATTCCCAAGCCTATGGTTTTAAATCCCGGAGAGGGTTTTTTTGAAATCAATCAGAACACATCTCTTTCGGTTGAAAACGAATCTCAGAGAAAGATTGCTCAAGTTTTTTTGAATAAATTTCAAAAAACTTCGGATTGGGTACCGCATTTGCAAATCGGTGGAAAGGGTAATATTACTTTTAGGACAAATCCAGAGTTAAACCAAGAAGGCTATATTCTCAAAGTTGTAAATGATCGAATTAAAATAGAGGCATCTTCAAATGCTGGATTCTTTTATGCAATACAATCTCTAAAACAACTACTTCATCCATCATTATATAGCGGTAAATCCCAAACTAATGTTACTTGGGGTGTGCCAGCAGTTTATGTAGAAGACGAGCCGGCATTTGGTTGGAGAGGATATATGCTTGATGTTTCACGGCATTTTTTTAATAAAGAACAGGTGAAAGATGTCCTTGATTTTATGGCCGAGTTAAAGCTAAATAGATTTCATTGGCATTTGACTGATGATCAAGGATGGCGCTTGGAGATAAAAAGTTATCCCAAACTTACCGAGATTGGTGCTTGGAGGGTAGATTACAACATAACCGATGAGTCCAATTACAACTGGTTTGGTCGTCCAAAGCAAAAACCTGGAGATACCCCCACTTATGGTGGGTTTTATACACAAGAGGATGTAAAAGAAATCGTTGCTTATGCAAAAGAAAGGTTTATCGAAGTAGTTCCAGAAATAGATATGCCAGGTCATGCTCAGGCTACCATTGCAGCATATCCTGAAATTGGTTGTGTGAATGCTGAACCTTATGTGGCCACAGGAGGTGTGGTAAAAAATAACACTTACAACCCAGGAAAAGAAGAAACCTACATTTTTGCTGAAAAGATGTTGAATGAAGTCATGAACTTATTCCCTTTCAAATATGTTCACATAGGTGGAGACGAATGCAATAAGAGTCAATGGTTGATTGATCCATATGCGCAACAGAAAATTAAGGATGAAGGGTTAAAAGATGTGTATGAATTACAGAGTTATTTTATCAAGCGTATTGAAAAAATTATAAATGCCAGGGGTAAAAGGATGATCGGTTGGGATGAAATATTAGAGGGAGGACTTGCACCAAATGCAACTGTTATGAGCTGGCGAGGAGAAGAAGGAGGAATCAAATCTGCAAAAGCAGGACATGATGTCATCATGACTCCATCGAATTATTGCTACATAGATTTAAAGCAAGGACATCCTGATTTGGAGCCTAATTTAGGTTATTCAAGGTTGTTACTCTCTACGGCTTACAACTATCAGGTAATTCCTGGCTCGCTAACCGAACAAGAGGCCAAACATATCAAAGGAATTCAGGCCAATATGTGGACAGAATCTATAAGTGACTGGGGAAAATTGACATACATGACTTTTCCAAGATTATATGCCATTTCAGAGAATGCCTGGACAGAACATGAGAATAAGAATTGGGATGATTTCACAAATCGATTACAAGTGCATTTTGAAAGGTTAGATGAACAAAAGGTTCGGTATGCTGTTAGTGCATTCAGTCCGTGGATTGAACACAAGGGACTAGATAATGGAATCGAAGTTTCGTTGCATACAGAGATAAACAACTTGGATATTTATTATACAACTGACGGGAGCGAACCTTCAATACAATCTACGAAATACTCACGGCCTTTCAATATCTATCAAAGCAGTGTTGTTAAAGCCAGGGCGTTTGATAAAAACACCCCTGTCGGTTATTTATCAACTTTAGAGTTTCCTATACACAAGGCCTATGGAATCACTAAAGAAGATTCTAATCTAATGCGATTAACGGACTTAAATTATGGACGTCTTGACAATGGTGATCCAAGGTGGGTCCAGTTTGATAATGGGGCGGAAATAGACTTGAAATTCGATGAAATAACAGAAGTTCAGGAGGTAAGAATAAATACACTGCGTTTTACCATTTCAGGTTTATATTTTCCAGAGAAAATTGAAGTTTATGGATCTAAGGACGGTTTAGACTTTTTCAAACTAGGAGAACAAGATCAAAAGGAAGAAAGTCACACTCAAGGAAGGAATAAATTGCTTTACTCTATAGCATTTGACCCTACAGAAGTAAAGATTCTTCGAATAAAGGCCAAACAAGTCAGTCCTATACCTCAATGGCACCATCAGGGAGGTAGGGAAAATGCTAGCATAAAAATAGATGAAATAATAGTAAATTGAGCTCCATATTAATTTGAATTTCTAAAGTCAACTTTTTTATCATGAATAAATGTTATCAAGTAAACCTAAGGGTTATATTCTGCAGTGTAATTTTCTCCATTGCAATTTTTTTAAACTCTCAACCATACGAAGCTAATTGGGAGTCTTTGGATAAACGTCCGGTAGCTGATTGGTTTGCTGATGCAAAATTTGGCATTTTCATCCATTGGGGACCCTATTCAGTCCCTGCTTGGTCTCCAAAGGGCACATATTCCGAATGGTATCAGTACTGGATGCAGAGCAAAGCACTTTTCGGAAATGGGGACTTTAAGGGTGATGAGGTCTGGGAATTTCACAAAAAAACCTACGGAGATCATTTTGATTATTATGAATTCGCTGAACAGTTCACTGCGGATTTATATGAACCTGACCAATGGGCTAAACTATTTAAAAAATCCGGAGCAAAATATATAGTTCTCACTTCGAAGCACCACGATGGTTTTACTCTTTGGCCTAATGAGCAAGCCAATGACCGAGGTTTTGCATGGAACAGTGTTGACACGGGTCCAAAGAGAGATTTAGCCGGAGATCTTTCTGATGCTGTAAAAGAAGTAGGATTAAAAATGGGCTTTTATTACTCACTTTATGAATGGTATCATCCTTGGTGGCGTACTGACAAGGAACGTTTTATTAATGAACATTTCCATCCTCAGTTTAAAGATTTAATTGAGAAGTATCAGCCTGATATTCTTTGGGGAGATGGAGAGTGGGATTTGGAATACCAAAGGTGGAGAACACCAGAACTCCTTGCTTGGCTGTTTAATGAATCGAGTGTCAAAGATAAGGTAGTGATAAATGATCGCTGGGGTAAGGGAACACGTCAGAAACACGGAGGATACTATACCACTGAATACGAAGCAGGAAAAACTTTCGATAAACCTTGGGAGGAATGCCGGGGAATGGGGTTTTCTTTTGGTTATAACCAAAACGAAGATGCTTCGGATTACAATAGTACACGTGCATTGTTGTTATTACTTGTTGATATAGTCAGTAATGGTGGAAATCTATTGTTAGACATAGGCCCTGATGGTAGGGGGAAGATCCCTCCAATTATGCAACAACGATTGTTGGAAATGGGGGAGTGGCTCAAGGTCAATGGGGATGCTATTTATGGTACACGAAAGTGGAAAAGGGCTGTGCAATGGTCTGAAGGAGATCAGGAGTTAGACAAATCAACTCATTATTTGGGAGGTGATTATATATTAAAACAAACTATTGATCCGCCAAAGGGAAAGGCCATTAAAGAGTTATTTTTCACAAGTAAGGGAAGTGATTTATATGCTATCAGTCCAATATTTCCTAAGGGTGAACTTGTGGTTCGAGATTTAACCCCTTCGGAGCAGACAAAAGTTAATCTTTTAGGGGTTGAGGCTGATTTGACTTACCAGCATATCGACGGAAACTTAGTTATTGAGATTCCACATTTAAGCTATGATGATTTGCCATCAAAACATGCATGGACTTTCAAAATTTCTAACATAAATTAACTGAATAGGGAAATATAATCCTCTGAACGACACACTGTGATTCAGTAATCGTACATAGATGCTTTATTGTCCATACTCTCAAAGAACTATTATATAATAGGGTTAAATTTTTGAGGTCTATACACTTTGTTGTGGAATTGACCTACAATCAACTTTTAAATACAACCTATTTCAAAACCAACATATAGACCCTACACTCATCACTTATTCTCATTTATTAGGATCTGATATAAAAAATATCCAATGACCGCAACAGAAACTGCCCATTGAATTTTAAGGTAATTGATGAGTTATTTATCAGACGTGTTGAGACATTAACCATAGCATACAAAAACCAATAGATGAGATTATTCTTTGGTCCTTAAATGCTTAATTTTGAAATTCGTAGTTTGATTTAGGTTGGAACAAATCAATGATTTATTTAATGCCGTAATATTAGCTGGTGAGGATTTTGTCATCACACCTAGAATTATCCTTATTTCGATAGGGTCTCTTATACTGACTTATTTTTTGCTGAGGTTTTTCCGCCATATTATATCTCGTACTTTATCCCGAGATGCAAGAGATAAATTCCGGAGCGTATTTGCCTTCGTAAACTACTTCGTATACATAGTAATTCTGTTGATAATATTCAGCAACATTGGAATTAATGTCACCGCGCTATTTGCAGCTTCTGCAGCATTATTGGTCGGTATTGGTTTTGCTCTTCAAACATTTTTCCAAGACATCATTTCAGGTATCTTTATTCTTTCTGATCAAGCCGTACATGTTGGCGATGTCATTGAAGTGGAAGGAAAAATAGGAAGGGTTGTGAATATAAGACTTCGAACTACAAGGGTAGTCACCAGAGAAAATAAAATACTGGTTATTCCTAATCACAAATTTATGTCAACTATACTCTACAACTACACTGAAAATGAGTCAATGATTCGAGAAGTTGTTGAGGTTGGAGTATCCTATGGTTCTATTCCGTATAAAGTCAAAGAGGTACTTCTAAGTATAGCCAAAAATCATCATGCTGTTCTCGAAACACCTGTCCCATTTGTCTTATTTGATGATTTTGGTGATAGTTCCTTAAATTTTAAATTGGTATTTGCAGTAAAAGACAGTTTTTTTTCACATGTTGTTCAAAGTGAAATACGTTACTTGATTTTCGAAAAATTTTCACTCGAAGGCATTACAATTCCTTTCCCACAACGTACCTTACACCTCCCTCAATCGTTAAAAAAACACAAATAGAATGAATACAGTACTAATAGTTGATGATCTTGAAGCCAATAGAAGAGTGCTTTCAAGGATTCTGAAAGAACAAGATACTCCTTATAGAGTATTGATGGCAAATGATGGAAATCAAGGACTAGGCATGATAAAAAACAACAATATTGATACCGTTCTATGTGATATCAAAATGCCCGTTATTGATGGTATTGAACTCTTGAGAAGGGCACAAAAAACCAATCCCCATCTTCCGTTTATCATGTTAACAGCTCATGGAGATATACAGACTGCTGTTGATTGTATGAAAATTGGAGCATACGATTTTCTTACTAAGCCATATGATTTGAACCGGGTTTTGAATGCGATAAAAAATGCCATAAACAACAAAAATCTTGAAACTGAAAACAAACAACTCAAAGGACAAGTCAAAGCATTAACCAAAGTAGTGGCCAAAAAACACAGTATTGTCGGGAAATCTGAAACTATAAAAAAATTAAATCAGTTAATACAGAAAGTGTCTAAAACCACAGCGAGAGTTTTGATTACAGGTGAAAGTGGAGTAGGAAAAGAATTGGTGGCTAGACAATTACACTTTCAAAGTAGTCGAAGAGAAAAGAACTTTGTTGAAGTTAATTGTGCGGCAATTCCATCTGAATTGATTGAAAGTGAATTATTTGGTCATATCAAGGGATCTTTTACCACTGCCATAAAAGATAGAAAGGGAAAATTTGAAGAGGCCGACAAAGGAACACTTTTTCTTGACGAAATTGCCGATATGAGTCCAGCAGCACAATCAAAGGTTCTTCGTGCATTAGAGGAAAATAAAGTATTTAGGGTAGGAAGCCAGAAAGAAATCAATGTTGATGTAAGAGTTATGGCCGCAACCAATAAGAATCTTAAAAAAGAAATAATGGCAGGTGGATTTCGAGAAGATCTTTACCACAGATTGGCTACCATAGAAATCTTTGTAGCACCACTAAGGAACAGAAAAGAAGATATTCCATTGCTTATTAATCATTTTATCAATTTGTTACAAAAAGAAGATGGAATAGAAATAAAGGAGTTTGATCCAAATGCCATAAGAATGCTTAAGGACTATTATTGGAAGGGAAATATCAGAGAATTAAAAAATGTTGTAGAAAGACTATTAATATTGGGAGGCAATCCAATAACAGTTGACGATTTAAGCACATTCGCACCAGAATAATGAAACGATATATTTTTTCTTCCTTCTTTCTACTCATTTTTATTTCAAAGAGTATCCATTGTCAACAAGAAACAGAAAATCAAATCAAGAAAATATATGAATTGGCCCTAACTAAAGGAAATTCTTATCATTGGTTAGATCATCTCACTAATAGAATTGGAGGGCGTTTGTCTGGATCATTAAACGCTGAGTTGGCTACACAATGGGCAGAAGAAGAACTCAGAGAGCTTGAAATAGACCAGGTATGGCTACAAGAGGTTATGGTTCCAAAATGGGTTAGAGGCAATTACGAATACGCAAGTTTTGAAACACAACCCGGGTCTAGTATAAATGTAGATGTATGTGCTTTAGGTGGCTCAATAGCTACTCCAATTTTTGGGCTAGAATCACACGTGATAGAAGTCAAGAGCTTTGAAGAATTAAAACAACTCGGCAAGGAAAAAGTTCAAGGAAAATTTGTGTTTTACAATAAACCCATGCCAGCAGATCTAATCAACCCATTGGATGCGTATCGCCAAACATCAATCTTTAGAACTCAAGGTGCATTCCAAGCTGCACAGTTTGGAGCGGTTGGAGTAATTGTTCGTTCCCTGACCCTAACGAAGGATGATTTTCCCCATACAGGAAATATGAGTTACGGTGATTTAGCTAATAAAGATAGAATTCCTGCATGTTCAATTAGCACCAATGGAGCAGATTTATTGTCTTCGATGCTCAAATTAAATCCCGATTTGCAATTCTTTCTAAGACAGAACTGTAAAAATTACCCTGAAGTATTATCCCACAATGTTATAGCAGAAATCAAAGGGTCTGAATTTCCTGATCAAATCATTGTCTTTGGTGGCCACTTAGACTCTTGGGATTTAGGAGATGGAGCACATGATGATGGAGCAGGAGTTGCTCAATCAATGGATGTCATCAAAATATTCAATCTCATGAATTACAAGCCAAAACGAACATTACGATTGGTATTGTGGATGAATGAGGAAAATGGTCTTAACGGCGCTAGAAAATATGCTGAAATTGCTCAACAAAAAGGTGAAAACCACATATTTGCTATTGAATCCGATGCAGGGGGATTTTCTCCACGTGGTTTCACTTTTGAGGCTACTGATGAGCAATTCGTAAAGCTTAAAAGTTGGCAATCACTTTTTCGTCCTTATTATGCTGATCGATTCATAAGAGATGGAAGCTCGCCAGATGTAGTTCCACTGAGAAATGGAAGAACAGTTTTGGCTGGGTTGAGACCCGATTTACAACGTTATTTCGATTATCATCATGCGGGGAACGATACATTTGACAAAGTCAACAAAAGAGAACTAGAACTAGGAACTGCTGCGTTGACTAGTATTATTTATCTTGTAGACCAATACGGAATTTAGGGCTTATACTTTAACCTCCTAATGTTTAAGGGAATCTACCTTCAAGATTACACCAGAGAGTTTGGTTATAATCTTAAACTAGCATATCCCGTTATACTAAGTTTAGTAGGTCACATTATTGTCCAACTAGTGGACAATATAATGGTAGGACAATTGGGTCCAACAGAACTTGCAGCAATTTCTCTGGGGAATAGTTATCTCCTAATTGCCCTTTCTATTGGATTGGGCTTTTCAACTGCTATTACTCCACTAGTAGCTGAATCACACATGGCTAATAGACCACAAGTAATCAAATTGATTTTTTCTAATGGACTAATCATATGTTTTACACTAGGTATTTTATTATGCCTTTCCATTTACTTGGCTCATCCCATTTTATATAATATGGGACAGAATCCCGAAGTTGTGGAATTGGCAATTCCATATTTAAAATGGGTGTCAATTTCTCTAATACCTGCGGTGACCTTCCAAGCATTCAAGCAGTTTAGTGATGGTTTATCAAAAACTTTACCAGCCATGTACGCAACTGTTATATCAAATGGATTAAATATTGTGCTGAATTATTTTTTGATATTTGGAATTTGGATTTTCCCAAAGTTAGGTATTGAAGGAGCCGCAATCGGAACTTTTATTGCTCGTAGTATCATGGTGCTATTCATGATTTTTTACATGATTGACAGAAAAGAAATTCGTAGGCACTTGCCTGGCTTTACTGATTGGCAGTTTAAACCTATGATTTTTAAGAAACTATTGAGTATCGGGTATCCTTCTGCCTTACAAATGATGTGTGAATTTTTGTTTTTTATCTCGGCAATATGGCTTTCAGGGATTTTAGGTAAGTTGTCTCAAGCTGCCAATCAAATTGCACTAAATCTCTCTGCGGTGACATATATGTTTGCGATGGGCATTGGTGTTGTAGCAACAATTAGGGTAGGGAACTATAAAGGAGCTAAAGATTTTAATGGATTAAAGAGAATTGCTTATTCCATATTTCTTTTGATAGTACTAATTGACATAGTATTCCTTTTTGTATTTCTAATTGGACGTCATCATCTTCCTTGGATTTATCTTGATAGCAATAACCTTGAAGAAATCAATGAAATAAAGACAGTGGTTTATATTGCTTCTCAATTACTATTGGTTTCTTCGATATTCCAAATATTTGATGGTATTCAAGCTGTTATTTTAGGAGCATTAAGGGGATTACAAGATGTAAAGATTCCCGCATGGATTTGTTTTTTTGCATATGGGTTAATCGGCTTTCCCGTATCCTATTATTTTGGAATGAAAACAAATTTTGGAGCAGTAGGAATATGGTTTGGTTTACTTGCAGGGTTAATCGTATCCTCAATTTTACTTTATTTAAGATTTAGAATAAGATTAAATCATATGATTTTAGGTCGTTTATAGAACTTTTATCCACGAAGATAAATTTACAGAAGTGAAGGACTTAAATTCTGGGTATTTCTAATATTTTCAGAGGCATTTACATTATTGATGCCAAGATCAACTCAATAATGAACTCATATAATCTATTATAGCCTAGAACAAACCCATTAATCCCGACTTTCGAACTTTTTTGAGTGATTTTTAACACTTAAACTCCTGTATGTCAGTCATATATATGATATATTTTGGATTTATTTTGTGAAATGTGTCCATGTGAAATACTTTTTTATATCTGTTTATTTAATTGAATATAATATATTTGCACCATATTTTATAAGTTCATGTCATATTACATCGAAGCAGTACCCAATAGACATTACAGACCAACCACGCTACTCCGTAAAGTCTGGAGAGAAGGAAAGAAAGCCAAAAGAAAAACCATTGCCAATTTGAGCGACTTTCCTCCCTCTGTTATAGAGGGCTTTAAAGAGCTATCAAAGGAGTTGTAGTCTATAAGGATATTTCCAAAGCCTTCCCCATCAAAAGATCTTTACCTCATGGGCATATAGCTTGGGTCAAAAATTAGAACTTATTGGTATCAATCAGAACAAAATGTTTCCATTAAAGTAACAGTTGGAAATGGTACTTTTTTCAGGCCTAGTAAGGGTTTTAGGCGTATTTCGACCAGAAAGTCAGGATTAATGCAACTTTAGGATATAAATTATGCATCAAATCTTTTTTGAGCTGATATAGTATTTAAATGGAATTATAACTTTTGTCCGCCATCACCTAAGAGGGCTAATCTTCGCACAAGTTTGTCAAAATTGACATTGATGTATTGATAATCAACCACTTATAGATCTATCCGCTACAACATATCCTTCACACTTGAATTGTTTTGGTTGGTTGATCTGGAAAAAATGTTTGTTCAATGTCCATGAAAAACTTCCGAGCGAAGGTAGTGTTTTGCCAACGTTTAATACTGTGTTCTTAATTAGAACGCCTTGGCTAAGTTGACGGGAGCAGGGGTACCTCTTAACTTCGCTAAGCTTCGTTTACTACCATTACAGTTTGGTGTGGCTGAAAAATACTTATTTGGTATTAAAGAATTTAAAAGCATAATGACCCTTTCTCTGAAATACAAATTATATTTATTAATAAATATATTTAACTATCTATCCAATAAATTTTTAAACTCAATTATTTCATCTATTTTAATGCTATTTTCATAAATGCAATGAGTAAAAACCACCTCATTTGTTTAGAATTAAAGGATTAAAAATCCGAAATATCCTCGAAACGAGAAATTAAATTCAATTATTTGGACAGTTTAACTATTTGTTAAATACTTTCTAAACTCAATTAATGCTTCAATTCTAATGCTTTTGAATAAAAAATAAAACGAAGGTTTTTTTCTTGCAAAATTCACCTTGTTTATGTATATTCGGGGGTAGCAAAGCTGTGGTAAAAACATAGACATGATTAAAGATATAGCTATGGTCGTGATGTCTAAGATGGCATCGTACGAACACACACTGATAATCCCTAATATTAAGGGGGGGGGTAGAATTAAGCTTTAATCCTGACAAGGATGACGAGTTGGCCGGCACTGTTGATGAGAAACAAGGAGAGACCTTAGCTGGAGAAAATATTCTTGAAAAGGGTACCACTAGTGGAGTACGAACTAATTTTGATGGTAGTTTTCAGTTTAGTGCAACGGATACAAATACGGCACTAGTATTCTCTTACTTAGATTTTCTTACCCAAGAAGTTCCGTCATATAGTGATTTCTATACTTGGGTTGCTTTAGAAGTTGATATACAAGGTCTAGATAAAGTTGTTGTCTCTGGCTTTGGAACACAGTATAGTTCAAAGATCTCTAGATCTGTTGCTTCTTTAGATTTGGATGAAGTTCTGGGAGGCCGTTCCATTACTTCAACTTTATCGTCTCTTCAAAGAACTACACCTGGCTTGACAGTTTTCTTAGGAGATGAAGAGTCTTATGTGGAAAGAATCGAATTTAATACACGGGGTACTACATCAATTAATGGTGGAGACCCATTAGTGTTAGTTGACAATCTCCTAGTTGCTATGACTGACATCCGTCCGATGGACATCAAGACAGTAAAGGTATTTAAAGATGTAGTAGCATCTTCAATATATGGTACTAGAGGAGCTTTCGGGGTTATTTTGATTACCGGGAAAAACTCAGAGTCCGTTAATCTAAGGTTTTCTTATAATTTGACTACTTTCTTTTCAAGACTAGCTGAAATATGGGACAATGCATCTCCGCCGGGGTTTCTAGCAGTAATAGATATGTGGAGACGTGGCATATATTGCTTATTATGTCATAGTATATCTACTTGGAAGGTTTTGATTGAAGATTATAGAGATGCTCTTTCCAGTAATCCATCGGGATATACGGACGAAGATGGATATGCTATTACCGACAGTGATCTCTTGGTGAGATACAACATCAATACATTCCAATCGGTAAATAATAGTTCAAGATTATGAGGGGGAAGAAGATATATTTTTGTTGTGCTAGGGTATTATCAGCGATTTTGGTGTTTGTTTTTGCTTGTAGCAAAGATGGTGATTCGCTCATTGTACCCCAACTAGACCAGTTATCATCTCAGCTTGAGACTGTCCAGGGTCGCTTACAAGATTTACAAATTACTTACAACCAGTTAAAGCTAGAAAACCAGCATCTTGTCCGAGACATGAATTTTCAAAATGTAAAGGTTGCAAAACTGGAGCAGGAGAATGAACGATACAAGCAGGCTCTTGATCAAACTCGTTTAGATCTTCAAGTGTTAGAATCACAGAGTAAAGAGCAGGAATCGTTAATAGAGGATCAGCAGTCGAAAATAGCTTCTATAGAGTCTTTGAATCAGCAACAGCTAGAGATAATTAATGATTTAGAAAAGCACAATCAAGATTTAGTTATAGAGATAGGATCCATTAAATCAGAAATGCTACAAACGAAGGCAGATCTAAGTGAACTTGAGAGCACCAATGAGGGTATGGACTTAGAGATTGAGCGATTAAAGACTGAGTTAGAAAAAGCAAATGATCAGGTATTAGGACTTGAAGAGCTGTCGGAATCAATAGAGTCTTTGAACCAGCAACATCTTGAGACGATTATTGATTTAGAAAAGCACAATCAAGATTTAGTTGCAGAATTAGAATCTACTAAGCTAGAATTAAACTCCATGTTAGAATCCATTAAATCAGAAATGCTCCAAACTAAGGCAGATCTGAGTGAACTTGAGAGTACCAATGAGGGTTTGGACTTAGAGATTGAGCGATTAAAGACTGAGTTAGAAAAAGCAAATGATCAAGTATTAGAACTCGAAGCACAATTGTATTCAACAGATAACACACCAACAGATAATACACCAACAGATAATAATACACCAACAGATAACACACCAACTGATAATAATACACCAACAGATAACACACCAACAGATAATACACCAACAGATAACACACCAACTGATAATAATACACCAACAGATAACACACCAACTGATAATACACCAACAGGTCAACTCAAATTGGCCAGCAATTCTATTACAGTAACGTTTACTGGTGATTGTTCTTCCTCTGATATTGGTCAACGGCTTGATCTTGGAGAGGCAGAATATTTGATTGTTGACAGGGAATTGTTGATCGCTACCATCAAAGATGGTGGTAATCTATCTAATGTTGTAACTACTTGTGTAAAAGACATGAGTAATCTATTTACCACTTATTCAACATTTAATCAAAACATAGCTTCTTGGGACGTTAGTAGAGTAACCAATATGCAGAGAATGTTTGATAGAGCTTCTTCATTCAATCAAGATATTGGCTCTTGGAATGTTAGTAGAGTAACCAATATGGGAGATATGTTTGCCAATGCTTCTTCATTCAATCAAGATATCAGTTCTTGGAATGTTAGCAATGTGACTAGTATGCACGCGATGTTTGTGGGTGCTCTTTCATTTAATCAAAACATAGCTTCTTGGGACGTTAGTAGAGTAACCTCTATGAGTGGAATGTTTGCGAATGCTCCTTCATTCAATCAAGATATCAGTTCTTGGAATGTTAGTAGAGTAAATGATTTTGGTGTCATGTTTTCAGGTGCCAGGGCATTCAATCGAGATATCAGTTCTTGGAATGTTAGCAATGCGACTAGTATGCAGGGGATGTTTAAATATGCAGCATCGTTTAATCAGAATATATCCAGCTGGAATGTGAGCAGCGTAGTTTATATGTTCCATATGTTTAAAGATGCAGCATCGTTTAATCAGGACATATCAAATTGGAACATAAGATCCGTGATCAATTATGAAGACTTTTCTACAGGCACCGACGAAGGATTTTCTCTCGT
The DNA here is from genome assembly GCA_002238525.1 of Flavobacteriaceae bacterium bin25. GTDB lineage: Bacteria > Bacteroidota > Bacteroidia > Flavobacteriales > Flavobacteriaceae > Bin25. The sequence goes on along the minus strand of MPMN01000009.1, from coordinate 5,592 downwards.
AAAACAACCCCCATTTATACCTTGTTCTGACTTCTTTCGGTAATTAGTAAAACTCTCCCTTAAATTGAACATTTCTGAAAGCAAGCCAAATAATTTAACCAAATTCTAAATCAATTGAAAAAATATTTAAATATGATCTTTCAACTGAAACAAGCAGAGTCTATCATGAAGGTTCAAATAATGCCATGCCCATTATTCAGGTACAACTTACTGATTTGGAAGCAATACGCATTTTGTGAATTAAAAACTAAATCTATAGATATCAATTAATTATTATGAAAAGAGCTTTTATTTATTCTTTACTAGTATCTTTTACATGTATTTCCTATAAGTCGCAGGATATTGAAAAATTGTCTACTGAAGCAAATAATACAATAGATTCTTCAGCGGATTGCCTTACTCCAGGAGAATATCTGCAAAGAGGAGATGAATCGTTTGGTGATTTTGAAATAATGGGGTACTTGCCTTGGTGGGGATATACAGACAGAGGGAATAGTGAAGGATACTATAGGAGATACCACTATTCTGACATCACCCAATTGAATATCAGTGCTCGTATAGCTTATCGTTCAGTAACTGAAGACAGAGGATTAGTCCATGGAGGGAACCTTGATAATACCAGACAAGTTGATTTCGGGAAAATGATTACTTGGTTTAGACGTTGTAGTGACAATCCACATATGAAAATTTTTTTGACACTGACAGAAATAAAGACTACTCTTGCCCATAGAAAAGAAACCGCGAAGCTACTACTTCCTGAAAATAGAACTAGAACAATCAATTGGTTAATGACCAATTATATTGATAAATATGATCTTGATGGCATAGATATCGATTTTGAAGATCACTCTTTAGATGCGGAATATATGGGTCTACATTATGCAGACTTTATTGACGAATTGTGCAATGCAATGCGAGATCGCCAAGCAAGAGGGAGAAGAAAACTATGTACAGCAACAATGGCAGGATCGGACCATAGACGTTCGTTAATAGCTACTCCCAAGTTTATAAACGCTATTGATATGTTAGGACTTCAAACCTATAGCCCAGATAAAATGGATCATATTCGATGGTATTCGGGTAGAGATCAGATTAGTCATGCTGAAGGTTGGCTGAGTAAGGGGCTTCCCTGGAGGAAGATGTCATTTGGTTTGGCTTTATGGAGTTCGATTGCAGACGCTAGCAAAGCCGAAGGAAATCAACTCGCTCCAGCTGGTACACCGGGCGGATATAACTGGATTGATATGCTAAAACAAGGAGGTGCAGATTCTCGAGCATATCTCACCTCTAGCTTTCATACTCCAGGCATTACAGGTAGATATGAACAAAGATACAATGGTCTATATGAAATCAGAAGAAAAGCTGAGTGGGCGAAAGATAATGGAGCCCTCGGTGTTTTTGTTTGGGATATCGCAAAAGAACCAACTAAAAATGATCCTAGTTACAGGAAATACTCATATTTAAAATTACTGGACGATTGGAAAAACAATCCAAACAACTATTTACCTATAAAAGCTGTTACCACACTTGATTACTATAGACCAGGTAGGACGATTACTATTAAACTCCTTTCATCGCTTACTCGTGAAGGCCATTGGATTGGTGTATACGAATTTGATACAAGCCAACCAAATCACATCGGTGAATCTCTCGGATTAGCTATGGCATTACCGGCTTCCGGTAATCTTGCCATTCCAGCAGCATGGACAAATCAAATGGATAAAAATGTGATGTATATCTTCAAGATCTTAAAAGGTCCTACTGGAAGTGGAGTAAGATCAGAAGATGTGGGAACAACTCACCCCATTTATGTGTTTTAAGTTTCAATGATTCAACAAAGTTTGTGTGCCCTGAACTAACTAGTAATCCGGAATTCATAATGTCCTAATAAAATTGACAAAAAGGACTTTATGGTCAAAGTGCAGCAATTATCAACGAATCTCCCAAACTCAAGTTTTTTCCCAATAGGAAAGTAGAAGCATAAAATTGGTTGAAGATAGAAAATTAGATAGGCCTTGGGATGAAGAATTGACCCGAGATGAAAGAGAAAGTCCAAATGCCAATCATAAAGCCGGTGACTCAAATAGTCCGAGAAGACCTGTTTTGGTTACAAGAAGCATACAGCGACCAATAATGACGGCTTGATTCTGTGGAGATTCATTACACCCCTGCCAATGAACCTGACAGTCAGTGTTTCTGAAATTTAGGAGAAAAAGTTCCTATAGATGAGCGTAAAGGGTTATAGGGAAGAGGGTGTCAGCCCAAGATAAATGATGATCTGTTGTTAAAAGATATAAACAGCAGGTCTGATTTTGGAAAAGTGTTTTCAACATCAACTCTTGATCAAGGATAAGAAAAGAGGAATAGGCAGATTAGCAAGAAGTCATGGAGAGTAGATTAGACCTAGGATAGATTTTATCGTTTTGTCCCATGTATGCTCACCAGTCTCAAGGGTTTAGAGAAAGTTCATCATCAACATATTTTTGAGGAAATAGTATCCCATTCGAAGCCTTCACCGGGATGGTTGCATTTAATCGTGAAATAAAATAACTGCAGAATAAACCCACTAAAGTGTCATATCAATAACTATTTAGTGAAATATCATCAAGAAAAATTTTTATAAATATAAGTTTAGTCAGCATAAAGTCAAATATGAACCCAATTCCAATTCTGGAGTCAGTCCAAAAAATTAATTGCGCACTCTTCATAAATCACAAGGTAATTAGTTTCAGAGGGTTTAAAGAAATCAATTCTGCTATTTCTAATTAATGATCTGCAAAGAGATTTAAGGCTTAACAATACTCGTTTTTTATAAATCAAATCCCCATCCGCTGACAAAACCGCAGTTTTTTGTTTAAAGATCTTCATTTAAGGAAAATACTTTAGGGGTTGAGGAAATAAGCACCAAGAATTAATTTCCTTATTGACAAAAAATTAACAAAATTTAAATAGACTTATTGCTACTTTTTCCAATGTTAAACAGTTGTTTTATACCAGTTAATGTGAGGTGGCAAATCCAATCATGGAACATCTATTAACTCAATAAATATAACTTTGGTATGAAATAACTGACTTAAACAAAAGTTGCGTTAATGACCTGATTGTGCGCTTTAATCTTATAATTTTTAAAAGAGGCATTTTCCATCAAGACTATACCAGAGAATTTGGTTACAATCTAAAACTAGCCTATCCGGTTATATTGAGTTTACTAGGACATGTTATCGTTCAACTAGTAGACAATATTATGGTAGGACATTTGGGTCCATCAGAACTTGCTGCAATATCCCTGGGAAATAGTTATCTGTTAATTGCTCTTTCTATTGGATTAGGATTTTCAATTGCTATTACTCCGCTAGTAGCTGAATCACAGATAGCTAAAAGACCACAAGTAATCAGGTTGATTTTTTCTAATGGACTTATCATATGTTCTACGCTAGGCATTTTATTGTGCTTCGCGATTTATTTGGCTCATCCCATTTTATATAATATGGGTCAAAGTCATGATGTTGTGGATATGGCATTGCCATACCTAAAGTGGGGATCTCTTTCTCTTGTCCCTGTAATGATGTTTCAAGCTTTCAAACAATTTACAGATGGTTTGTCAAAAACATTGCCAGCAATGTACGCAACAGTCATATCAAATATCCTCAATGTAGTACTAAATTATTTTTTGATATTTGGAATCTGGATTTTTCCGGAGTTAGGTATTGAAGGAGCTGCAATCGGAACATTTTTGGCACGCAGTACCAAAGTGCTTTTTATGGTTTGGTATGTCATTGACAAAAGAGAGATTCGAAAGTATTTGCCAAGTTTTTACGATTGGCAGTTTAAACCTGTGATTTTTCAAAAACTTTTGAATATCGGCTACCCCTCAGCTTTACAATTGATGTGTGAATTTCTGTTCTTTATTTCGGCAATATGGCTTTCTGGAATTTTAGGTAAATTATCTCAAGCTGCTAATCAAATTGGATTAAATCTTACTGCAGTAACCTATATGTTTGCGTTGGGTATTGGAGTTGTAGCAACAATTAGGGTAGGTAATTATAAAGGAGCTAAAGATTTTGATGGACTAAAGAGAATTGCCTATTCAATATTTCTTTTGATAATACTAATTGACATAGTACTCCTTTTACTATTTCTAATTGGTCGTAGCCATCTACCCTGGATTTATCTTGATAGAAATAACTTAGAAGAAATCAATGAAATAAAGTCAGTGGTTTATATTGCTTCTCAAGTGCTACTAGTTGCTTCCGTGTTTCAGATATTCAATGGCATCCAAGCTGTCATTATTGGTGCACTAAGGGGATTACAAGATGTTAAGATTCCGGCGTTAATTTGTTTTTTTGCATATGGATTTATCGGCTTTCCCATATCATACTATTTTGGAATGAAGACAAACTATGGAACTCAAGGAATATGGATTGGATTGTTGATAGGAATGCTTGTAGCCTCAATTTTACTCTTTGCTAGATTTAGAATAATTTCAAAACACATGATTTTGAGTCGTTCACGTAGTTATAATCACCGGAGATAAGGGCTGAATAGTATTTACTTTGGAGGAAAAATGTCACTCCAAACAAAATAATTAAATAATGATTCTGTAGTAATCATCCAAAATGAAGAATTTTAGACCAAAGGATATAATATAAATATCCATATGTTAATTGAATGAGAGAATAAAATGATTGAAAATTTATTGAATATAGACCAACGATTATTTCTTTTCCTTAACGGATTGGGAACTACTTCATTTGATTGGTTTTGGATGGCTTTAACAAGCATTTTTGCTAATGTAGTAGTATATTTTTCTTGCTTGACTTACCTATGGTTTACAAAAGGGACCAGAGAAACTCTATTGATATTATTAGTGGGGTTGTTGTTGATTGGGGCGACTGATCAGTCAACTAATTTCTTTAAAGAAACAGTCGAAAGACTTAGACCATGCTATGAGCCAAGCTTGGAAGGGTTAGTTCGATTAGTAAAGCAGAATTGTGGCGGGCATTATGGATTTTTCTCAGGGCACTCATCTAATTCTTTTGGTCTTGCAGTTCTATTTAGTTTGATTCTCAAAACCAGTTCTCGCATATTCCCCTATGTTCTTTTGAGTATTGCAGGATTAATCGCCTATTCAAGAGTATATATTGGAGTGCATTATCCATTAGATATAATCTCAGGTGCTGTTTTTGGTTCTATCTACGGAGTTCTATTTTTTCTGCTATATAATTATTTGAGGTCTAAATTTTTAATTCAGAGCAAAATCTAAACTAAAGATTCTTCAAGTGAAATTTATACCATAAAAAGAAATTTTCCTTGCTGGCTAACTTAACCATTTGCCATAATAAACTGATTAGAGCATTAATCATAGAGTTCCTGGAATATCTTATACCATATATACTATTATATTGCTCATTTAATTTATATATTTGCGATGTAGTTAAACATGTTGACCTATAACTAAAAGAAGCTGAGAGTGAACTAACCCGATATATACACATATATTACACAATTAATTTATACATTTTCTATATGGCCAAACAAATAGATATACAAGTAAAAGAGAGTGAGGATGAACTGAAGAAGCTCATATCTAAG
>MPMN01000084.1 GCA_002238525.1 Flavobacteriaceae bacterium bin25 | reverse complement strand
AGGTTGCAGGATTGATTGATTGAGTAAAGCTTCCACATGATCCAGCCCACCCACTTATTTGATAGCCTATACTTGGTGTAGCGGTAATGCTTACCGATTCTCCATGTTTTACAGATTGATTTTCAGTGATAGTTCCACCAGTACCTGCCGTTGTGGTGATCATATAGGATACCTTTTCAAAGACCACACTGATAGAACAGTCTTTGGTAGCGGTAATGGAAATAGGATTTGTTGTTTTCTCGAAAGTGCCACAAGTTCCTCCCCATGATTGTATTTGATAGCCTGTACTTGGTGTAGCGGTGATGTTTACCGATTCTCCATGTTTTGCAGATTGATTTCCGGTAATGGTTCCACCTGTACCTGCCGTTGTGGTAATGGTATAGGAAACCTTTTCAAAGGCTACACTGATAGAACAGTCTTTGGTTGCTGTGAAGGTTGCAGGATTGATTGATTGAGTAAAGCTTCCACATGATCCAGCCCACCCACTTATTTGATAGCCTATACTTGGTGTAGCGGTAATGCTTACCGATTCTCCATGTTTTACAGATTGATTTTCAGTAATAGTTCCACCAGTACCTGCCGTTGTGGTAATGGCATAGGAAACCTTTTCAAAGGTTACACTGATAGAACAATCTTGTTGCTGTGAAGGTTGCTGGATTGGTTGTTTTCTCGAAAGTGCCACAAGTTCCTCCCCATGATTGTATTTGATAGCCTGTACTTGGTGTAGCGGTGATGTTTACCGATTCTCCATGTTTTGCTGATTGATTTCCGGTAATGGTTCCACCTATACCTGCCGTTGTGGTAATGGCATAGGAAACCTTTTCAAAGGTTACACTGATAGAACAATCTTTGGTTGCTGTGAAGGTTGCTGGATTGGTTGTTTTCTCGAAAGTGCCACAAGTTCCTCCCCATGATTGTATTTGATAGCCTGTACTTGGTGTGGCAGTGATGCTTACCGATTCTCCATGTTTTACAGATTGATTTCCGGTGATGGTTCCACCTGTACCTGCCGTTGTGGTAATGGTATAGGAAACCTTTTCAAAGGCTACAATGATAGAACAGTCTTTGGTAGCTGTAATGGAAATAGGATTGGTTGTTTTCTCGAAGGTGCCACAAGTTCCCGACCAGGATTGTATTTGATAGCCTGTACTAGGTGTGGCCGTGATGCTTACCTTAGTTCCGTGCTCCACACGCTGGGTTGGGTTTATACTTCCCCCTAAACCTGCTGAGGTAGTAATCGTTCGAGTAGCTTTTACAAATATTGCCTCCAATTGGCAGTTGCCCTGAACGATAAAACTCAGTTCTTCATTAGTAACGTTTGAAATGGCAGGACATCCCAAACCATCTAAATTCCAAGAACCAAAAACAAAATTATCATCTGCTTTTGCCCTGAAGGTTACCGACTCACCCTGTCCCTTTTTCTCAGTTGTTGGTTGTACACTACCACCAACACCTGCCACCGCTGTAATGGTGTAGATAATCTTTTCGAAGTCAGCCCTTATTTGGCAATCTTTTGTGGCTATAAATCCAATTTGGTTCTTTCGTTTGTCAAATGATCCACAGTCTCCCGACCATTCACTGAGTTTGTAGTGTTTATCAGGATTTGCTGAGATGACTACTTGATCTCCATGCTCCACTCGCAGAGTCGGGGTTATTCTACCCCCTATACTAGCAGATGTGGTAATCGTTCTTGGAATTTTTAAAAAGGTTGCTTCCAATTGGCAATTGCCCCTGACTGTAAAACTCGCCACAGCATTATTCGGATTTAATAGCGTGGGACAACCACTACTCATTCTTTTCCAACTACCAAATTCATATCCTTCATGAGAGTTCGCCTGAAAACTAACCCGATCACCGAAAACCCTGAGCAACACATCTTTTGGACTCACTCTTCCTCCAGAGGTCGCTGTAGCAGAAACCTTGTACTTAGTTTCTTCAAATACGACCTTGACTTGACAATCTTTAGTTGCACTGAAAGAAACACTTTGGTTAGTGGAAGGAAAAGATCCACAAGTACCTTCCCATGACTTTATACTATAGTGAGGTTCGGGACTAGCAGCTATGATCACTGTCTCACCATGAGGAGCATATTGGTCTGGAGTTATCCCTCCACCACTAGTTGCTATGGTAGTGATGTTGTAGATGATGGGTCTAAAGTTGGCTTGCAATTCACAATCTCCCTCAACTTGAAACTCTGCGATGGAATAGGTAAAGTCTAAGTTTTTTGGACATCCTTCCCCGTTGAAGTTCCACAAGGTAAATTCATGACCCTTATCAGATAGAGCCGTAAAAGAGACTATCTGTCCCTTCTCTTTGGTTAGTTCTCTGGGCTCTTTGATCTTACCACCAATAGAGGCAATCGCTGAAATGGTAAATTTTACCTTTTCAAATACAGCCATAATCTGGCAATCCCTTGTCGGAGTTATGGAAATAGTACTATCTGAAGCACTAAAACTTCCACAATCTCCCTTCCATGAGATTAACTGATGATTAGTATCTGCATTGGCTGAAATGTTTACGCTTGCCCCATCTTCTACAACCTGATTTGGCGTGATTGTTCCACTTCCTTGAGTGCTTGTAAAGATGGTGTGGGTTCTGTCATCAATAATGTGTAAAATCTTGGATGTTTTATCGAAAAGAGCACGAAGTTGACAACTTTCTATTACCATAAACTCCAAAGTTGAATCTCGAGAATCAGAAAGACTAGAACAAGTTGAATCAATGGTAGTCCATCTTTTGAAGACAAAACCCCCATTGGGTATTGCTGTGAACTGAACCATTTCACCATAATTTTTATTCATCATGTTAGGATCCTTTATAGAACCCCCATCACCTGCAACAGCTTCAATGGTGTATTCCATCATCTCAAATGTTACCTCAACGGTACAATCCTTGGTGGCTATAAAAGAAATCGTTGTTGGCTCATCTAGGTGATATTCTCCGCAGTCAGTTTTCCATTCCTTGAATTGATAATGTTTATGGACTTTAGCAGAAATCTTGACTTTCTGGCCATGTTCTACATTCTGAGTATCAGTAATTTCTCCACCCTCACTAGCTACCGTGCTGATTTTGTAAGGAGCTTTGGCAAAAACAGCCACAATACCACAGTCTCCCTTTACAGTAAACTTGGCAATTACATCTAAAGGATTAGTTAAGGTGGAACATGCAGAATCTTCTACCGTTGTCCAACCAACAAATTCATACCCATAATCTGGTTCAGCCGTAAAGCTGACTTCCCCACCAAATACCTGAAACACCTCATTTGGCGACTTTACTTTACCACCAATACCTGACGTTGCAGAAATAGTATAGGTTATTGGCTCAAAGTATGCTTCAACAGTACAATCCACAGTGACTGTGAAAGAAATCGTGGTTGCTTGTTCTTGGTTGTATTCCCCACAGTCGGTTTTCCATTCCTTGAATTGATAGTGTTCATAGGGAGTAGCTGTAATTTTTACTTTCTGACCAAAATCTACCTTGTGAGAGTTAGTAATTTCTCCACCCTCACTGGCTACGGTGGTGATTGTGCGAGGAGTTTTGACAAAAAAAGCTTCAATAGAACATTCCCCCTCCACAATAAATTTAGCTATTGCATCTAAAGGATTGGACAATGTGGGACAATCGGAATCTTCTTCTAGTGTCCAAAAAGCAAATTCATACCCTTGATTAGGTACAGCTGTAAAGATTACTTCTTCTCCATATACCTGACTCAGCTGGTCTGGAGACTTTACTTTACCACCAATACCAGCCGTTGCAGAAATGATATAGGTTATAGGTTCGAAAATTGCCGTTACTTGACAATTCTTGGAGACGAGGAAGCTTATAGTTTGGTTTTTCTTACTAAAATCCCCACAGTCGGTTTTCCATTCAGCTAGTTGATGGTATTTATTAGCAGTGGCGGTTAAGCTTACTGTTTTACCGCTTAAGATAGTCTGACTGGAGGTTATTTCCCCTTCACCTTCTACAGAAGTAGTAATAGTAAAGGCAGTTGGGGATGAAGTGGACTCTTTTGTAGTTGGAATAGGATCTGGAGGTACAGCTATTGGAGGTAAAAGGATAGGCTCAACATAATCCTTCGAACATGAAGATAAGATGAATAGAAAGCATAAGAACAACCAAGATAGAAAACGGAAAAGCCTTCCAAATAAGAGAATGGACGAATTCCTTTCGAAATTTGTATACCAGGACGACATTTGGTTTCCTTATCATCTATGTCCTAAGATACAAAAAATTTTATAATTCTGCAAATTCAAATAATTAAATTGAAACCCTACGAGGGTTTGGTTTAAATTAATTTATAAATTATTGAATAGTAGGTATTTAATTCGTTAGCACTTCAACAAATTAATTTGAAATAGATGAAATTTTATTGAGATAGTTACCTAATTTCATAACTCTGATGTCAATAAATAAAGCATAATTATGAATATTTTTAAAGGTCAAAACCTCTTAGAGGTCTCTCAATGCTTCAAAACGGACTTAGATTGCAAGAAATATCTCTCTGAAATCAAATGGAATGACGGCTTTAACCGAGTTTACAATATAGACGTTCCCATAGTTCCGTAGGAACAAGAATTAATCATAGTCTAATGTGTCCAATTTGGACACGGGGCTTGTCAGGTAAGCAGGGATTTTTCCACCACGTGCAACATCTGTAGCCATACCAAGTCAACTAAAGCCAATACCTTGTTCCACAGGGTTAAGTTCGGTGTTCCCAAGCCCTTTTTTATTTGCTTTGAGATGACTACCAGTACCAAGAGTCTTTCCATAAGGTACACGGTTGCTGGCTATGGAGCAACCGAAAAGACTGCCCATCTGTTCATGCACAAGGTGATAGCAGCTATGGAATCCAATGGAAAGTACCCTATGGATGGTATAGTAAATGTGGACGGATTCGTTTTGGGCGGAGTGGAACAAGGAATATAGGGTGTAGCTATAATAATACCAAGAAAAAGAAAGCGGTAACGACAGTACAGCTAAAAAAGGAGGGAAAGTTTAGGCTTATGTATGGCATGGGTATAGAAGATTTCTCGGCAAGCTCACTTCAGTCCATCTTTATCAACCATATGAGAAAGTCTGATAAGCTGTTGTTCCCCGCCACGGGGTGGAAAGGATATAGACCGATAGCCAAGACTTATAACACTACCCAGATGGAGAGTAACAAGAGGCTCAACTATAAGTCTCTTCATACGATGAATCACCAGATAAAGTCTTGGAAAAGTACCACTTATTCGTGATTGAGTAACTTTAACCTGAACAGATATTTCAATGAATTCTGCTTCAGAATAAATCGTCCACAAAGTAAAGCGACGATATTAACAATCTAATAACAAGAATGGTCGACAAGGGAAAAGCTTATCAAAAAAATCTGATATGTTCTTATAGTAGTTAGTTCAAAAAATTTTATTTGTCAAAGACTAGTCTTGCATATCGGAAAATCTTTGAGAGTAGTATTTTCCTTAAGACTTGATATGTTCTATTACCCTATATAAAAGTGTTACTTCAAGAGAAAGTATCTAAGTTGATTTACGATAAGAAAATGTATTGATTTGACAGACTAAAGTGGTTAATTCAGGTTTTTATGTATTATTTGTTGTAACTCTTTCTCAGTGATAGGTGGGTTCGCTCCAGGCCTACTAGCTACTAAAGCTCCCATCGCACATGCTGAATCAAGGGCATTCTGAGGGTTTTGTTGTGGAGAAGCATAAAGATTATAGACTAATGTAGCCAAAAAAGAATCTCCCGCACCTACTGTATCTGATACACTTACTCTATAACCCTTGTTGAAATAAAATTGTTGTTTGTAAAATAAAATAGAACCAAGGCTACCGAGAGTTACACAGATGTGTTTGAGACCAGTTAAGGAGGAAAGGTTACTTATTTGATCTACTAATGAAAATGAGTTAACACCATAGTAGCCATTCAAAATCTTGAGTTCATCTTCATTACACTTGAGAAAATCAGTTTTCTCAATATAAGAACTGATTAACTCTTTAGTGTAAAAAGGTGAACGAAAATTTACGTCGAATACTGTGTTACTGGCTTTTTGCAATAAACGCGTTAAGGTATCACGGGATTTCTCACTGCGAGAACCAAGACTCCCAAAAATAAATGCTTTAGATTCGGCAACCAAATCACTCAGACGTTTATTATGTTCGATGTAGTCCCATGCTACGTTTTTAACAATTTTATACTCCGGACTACCTTTTTCTAAATTTACTTCAACAATACCGGTTCTGTATTTCTGATCAATCTGAATGTAGTCTGAAGACATCTGACTCAATCTAAAATACTCAAGTACTTGCTTGCCCAAAAGGTCATTTCCAATTCTAGATATCATATAAGTTGGATATTTGTGCCAATGAATTCTCTGGGCTACATTGAATGGAGCACCTCCAATTAGACTTTTCCCCCCAAATTGGTCAAATACAATTTCACCATAGCAAACAATCGGAGGTGAATTCAGAATAGATTGGACAAAGCCCATAAACTAGTTATTTAAAGAAATTTTTAATCTGAAGAGCCAAGGATACATCACCCTTAATTTTTATTTTTCTCCTAATAATGGCCATCATCGGGCTCAACTTACCTGTTCTCATCTTTTCAATAGTCTTTTTATCAATATAAATTTCACAATCAGCTTCAACGTCCTGAAGAACTATTTTATTAACCCCCGATGTACCATCAATAACTACCACCGGATAACCCTCTAATACAACCTTGAGTTTACCATTTATCGGCTCTGAATTAAGAACTTGAGAATTTATTTTTTCAATTATTTTCTGGAATTCCATTGTTCTTTTGGTATCAAAAGTATACTAATCCGATAATGTTAAAAAGAACCTGTGGTTTTAAAATAAATGGCACGGTATAGCCAACCCACAACCGCGACATTATCATATGTATACACTTGAATTATAATCCAGAAAATTAATCAAGAAATTGCATTTGCAGACTGATTGTACTGAACAAAAACACCCTACTAAAATGGCTCTAATCACTTTGTTGTGGATTAGAATTCGTTTAAAACGAAAGCTATATGTAGATAAAAATCTACTCATGTTGACTTACCCCCTTTTTCCCTTTACGACCATGCATGATCCAAGGTATTTTAAAGGTTCGGTGTACCATCGCCGAATTCGACAAGGAACACTCTTTACTCCCAAAGTTGTTCCCTCTCAGAGGGTTTTGGAAGAAGGAACACGCTCCGATGTCCCTGATGTTATTGGCAGCATTGATATCCGCATTCATAGAAAATCCACAGCTTAAACATGTAAATT
>MPMN01000083.1 GCA_002238525.1 Flavobacteriaceae bacterium bin25 | reverse complement strand
GGTGTGGTTCGAAAAAACTCATTGGTTTGGAATGATAAGATTTGAAACGCATTGCGAGATCCAGGATACAACAATAAGTTGAATTATACAAGTATTTTAAGTCAATGTCAAATAATTTTCTAAACTCGAATAATTCACATATTCTAATGCTATTACTAAAATTAAGTGCAAAGGTCTCTAAATATTTTAAAATGTATTTTTAATTTCATGAAAACGCGATTCTTAACTTCAGTTCGCTTTTTTGCCGATTCCCCAAATCTTACCATAGGCGGTATGCAATCAGAGAAATCAGTTCCATAATCATTGATTTCTTCTTTCTCAAAACAAGAATGCATAAAATCAATTGTTTTTTCGGGGTTCAATTTTTCTTCTTTTATTATACTATATAAATCGTTTTTTCTTTCTCCCTTTAAAAACACATCCCAAGATTCATGCACATCATCACCAGGTCTTATACTTTCAATGAATTTAAAGAAAACATCTTCCTTGTCCCTTAAAGTCGAACTGGAACTAATCGCTCTTTTAACATCAATTAAACCATCACTATCATCTTCTTTTTCCCCTCTATCGTCTTTGGAAGCATCAGCAATTAAATGAAGAATGCCACCATCATTTTTCTTGTTCTTTTCATTTTCTTTAAGAATATCAGCGATTAGACGAAGGATGTAATCAACATTGATTTCTATGTGTTTGATGAACTCCAATTCAAAAACAATGTCATCAAACGCATTGTTATTTGGATGTTCATTCCTTTTTTCTGTTATCTCATCCTTTAAATTAAAATACATGGACTGATAATCTTGTTTTTCTATGTCTGAAATTTTTTCTTTCGCATCCTGAAATTCATGGAAACTCTCTAAAATGTTGCTTGACCGGAAAAACTCATTGCACAATTGGATGAATTCTTTCTGCTTGGTTTCTCCAACGATTTTTTTGCCGATGGGAAATTCTTTTTCTAATTGCAAAACAATGTCTTTATATCCTTTTATTTCATTTCCTTCATCATCAACATAGCCATTCAAATAATCATCGAAAGATTTGATCAGCAGAACTTTTTGGGTGTTTTCAGTTCCGAAAAGTATGATTGCTGCATTGGTTTCTTCCTCTAAATCACGAAAACAAACTATATTCCCATGAGATTTTACATCATTCAGAACTCTGTTGGTCCTTGAATATGCTTGTAAGAGATTATGTCTTTTTAGATTTTTATCTACCCAGAGGGTATTGAGTGTCACAGCATCAAAACCAGTCAAAAACATATTGACCACAATAAGTATATCGATATCACGATTTTTCACTCTTTTGCTGATTTCCTTATAATAGTTCTGAAATTTATTTGGCGAAACATCAAAGGAAGTCCCAAACATTTCATTGAAATCATCGATGGCATCTTTTAAAAAATCCTGATGGTTTTTGTCTAGTTTGTTGATGCTTTCGATTTCTTCATCTGTCCTATCATCGTTATTTGCATGACTGAAAATAGTAGCTACTTTTAATTGTTTTTCACTAGGCGAATCAATGGACTGTTTCTTGAATTCCAAATAATACTTTTTAGCCATTTCGATGCTCGATACAGTGAACATAGAATTGAACCAAAGCAATCTTTTATCCTTTATGGAATAATGTTCGTTCCTCTTTGTTTTGGCATCAAAATCCTTGATGATATATGCAACGATTTCTTTTACTCTCCCCTTGTTCTCTTCCAATTCTTTTTTCTTGTAGGATTCTTTTGTTTTGCTAAAAGCATTATAATAGGTGACACTAAAAGGCAAAACATTTTTATCGGTAATTGCATCAACGATGGTGTAGGAGTGAAGCTTGTCCCCGAAAACACGCTCGGTAGTATCAAATTCCTTGTCTTCCTGGAAAATAGGCGTTCCTGTAAAGCCGAAAAGATGATATGCTTTGAATTTTTGGGTGATGGCATGATGCATTTTTCCAAACTGCGACCGATGACATTCATCAAAGATGAAAACTATATGTTTTTTATAAAACGAATGTTTATTAGTTTTTCCCACGAAACGATACAATTTTTGAATGGTGGTGATGATGATTCTTGAATTGGGGTCTTCGATTTGTCTGATCAAACTTTTGGTGTCTTTGGTGCTATCGGCTGCTCCTTTCTCAAATTTATCATATTCTTTCATCGTCTGGTAATCCAGGTCTTTTCTATCTACCACAAACAACACTTTGGATATACCATCTAGTTCTGTAGCTAGCTGGGCTGTTTTGAAGCTGGTGAGCGTTTTCCCCGACCCAGTCGTATGCCATATATATCCACCTGCCTCTGTGCATCCTGTTTTTTTGTTGTTGGAACTACATCTAATGCGTCTTAAAATTTGTTCTGTGGCTGCAATCTGATACGGCCTCATCACCAACAATTCTTGTTCACTAGTAAAAACGCAGTATTTGGTAAGGATATTGAGAATAGTATGCTTACTGAAAAAGTACTCCGTGAAATAAGTCAAATCACTTATTCGATTATTTTTTGTGTCTGACCACCAATTAGTGAACTGAAAATGATGTTTGGTTCTTTTGTTTGTATGGGCATTACGGATAGAGTTACTGTAGTATTTCGTTTCTGTGCCATTAGAAACAACAAATATCTGTATGTATTCATATAATCCTGCCCCTGATGAAAAACTATCCCTTTTGTATCTGTTTATTTGATTGAATGCTTCTTTGATAGGCACACCTCGTTTTTTCAATTCGATATGAACAACAGGAAATCCATTCAATAAAATAGTGACATCATAGCGATTTCTTTTATTGTAATTATCTGAACCACTTACATCCGATTCATATTGATTGATTACCTGCAATTTATTATCATGGATATCATCCTTTTTTAATAGATGGATGTTCTTGGTTGTTTTGTTTTTTCTTTTTAGTGTCTTGATGAAATCATCTGATTGGATAATTTTTGTTTTATCTTTAATGGTGTATTTTTTATTGGCTATTTCTTTTTCAAAAAATGTGTTCCATTCATTATCGCTAAACTTATAATCATTGAGTTTTTCCAGTTGCTTTCTTAAATTGTTGATGAGGTCAGATTCATTGGATATTTTAATGTGTTCATATCCTTGGCTTTGCAGCTGTGAAACAAATTCTTTTTCCAAATCTCGTTCAAATTGGTAGTCTTTATATCGTTTTTTATTGGGAGTGAACTCTGTAACGACTGTGGTTTGTGGACATTCCACAACTGGCTTGTACTGTTTATTCATGGATTAAATGCTAATAGTTTTTCTCGGTAGTATTCATATTGTTTTCTTCTTGCTTTTTGTTCCGCAGGTAGCCCAACGGAAATATCTTCAGTGAGCATAGAAAACTTATCAAGAATGGAGACAATATGATTTTGCTTTTCCATTGATGGAATCGGGATTTTGAATTGAGCCATATCATTGCTCATCAATTTTGGATTTCCCATACCTTGGTTGACATATCTTTTCGCTCTATGACTCAATATGTAAAAAACATATTTCGTGCTAACCATTCTACTGTCAATAACTCTTAGCAATCCACAAACATTGGTAATACTAAACTTTTCGTTTAAGTGGTAAAAAACTGAACCTGCATTAGCCCCATCTGTTGTCCAAGTAATAGATTCATAATCAAATTCGTAACTGTCAATTTTGCCAAATACTCCTTTGTTTGATGTCTGAGAAGAATAGACAGGAAACTCTCCTTTATGATTTGATAGGTATTTCTTTGATATCACTTGACCACGCTTCAGGGTGCAAATTTCACTTACATTGGCTATTCTGCCCCCCCTTTTTGAAATCCAAGAGAGCATCACGATAATAGTTGTACTGTTTTTTTCGCGCCTCCAGCTCCGCCTCCAGCTCCGCCTCCAGCTCCGCCTCCAGCCGGGTGAAAGTATCTAATATCTTAACTATCTCCTCTTGAATTTTTAGGGGCGGAATCGGGATTTTGAATTTGGCTAAATCTTTAGGGTAGATATGTGGAACTCCACCTACCGGTTTTTTTTCTATGAATATCATCTTGATGAGATTTTAAAATGTAAAATAGATATTTGGGAACTAATTTTTTAATATCTGGATGTATTGAAAATGAATCAGATAGGTATACTGGACTATTCCAATAACTCACAAAACCAGCACCATCACCTGAACTCGCAACCGCTATGGTCTCTCCTTCTCTATTTGCTATATTGTGGTAATACGATGGCTTTATGCTACTACTAATTACAGGTATATCTCCTTCTCTTGTTTGTTTCTTGGTAATTGTTTTCCCCCTTCGAAATGAGCAGACATTTTCTAAAATGAAGATTTTACCCCCCATTTTTTGAAAACCCAAGAGGGAATCACGATATTTTTCGATCTTGTTCATGATTCTATTCCTTCTAAGTCATTGACAATGGCATCGATTTGTTTTCTCAATACGCGTTGGCGCGATACGATGGTCGCTATTTCTTTGTTTAATTCTTTGATATCTACAACCTCCGAAGTATCTTCTTCTTGAACATAAGTGCTTATCTTTATACTGTAATTATTTTCTTCTATGATTTTTTTATCCACAAGAGATGAAAAATAGGGTATATCATTTCGCTTGATATAGGCATCCATGATTTTTTTCCTATTGTTATCACTCAGTTTATTTTTATTTCCACTTTTTTTGAATTCAGAATAAGCATCAATAAAATGTACTTTGTTGTCTTCTTTGCTCTTTTTTAATACGACAATACAGGTTGCCATTGGTGTTCCAAAAAACAAGTCTTTCGGCAATTGAATAACCGAGTGGACGTAATTATTGTCCAATAGGTATTTACGAATTTTTTGTTCCGCGTTAACACGATAAAGAGCACCGGGATGATGAATAATAGCAGCCGTTCCTGTGGTATGTAAACGAGAAAGGATATGCATGGTAAAAGCCAAATCAGCTTTGTCCTTTGGTGCCAAAACACCGGCATCAGAAAATCGGCTGTCATTAATAAGAATAGGATTGTCTTTACCCTCCCATTTCAACGAAAATGGAGGATTGGAAACAATGGCATCAAAAGAACCCTCCTGGTGGTTTTCATTTGGATTTATAAGGGTATCTCCATGAGCAATGTCGAATTTATCATAATTGATATTATGAAGTATCATGTTTATACGACATAGATTATAAGTAGTTAAATTCTTCTCTTGCCCATAAAACTCAATTTTATTTTTGTTCTCCCCTAGTATTTTGATGAATTTCAACAACAATGAACCGGAACCACAGGCCGGGTCATAAACCTTATTCAATTTATTGTTCCCATGCATCACCATTTCAACCAGCAAATGGCTGACCTCCTGAGGGGTAAAGTACTCTCCACCGGATTTTCCAGCTTGAGAAGCGTACATGGACATGAGATACTCATAAGCATCACCAAAAGTATCAGTCGAACATTCTGCATAATCACCAAAGTTTAAACTTTTGATGGATTTTAGTATTTGGATAAGTTTTTTGTTCCTTGCGATTACAGTATTGCCTAACTTCTTTGAATTGACATCTATATCATCAAATAACCCCTTGAAATCAGATTCGCTTTCCTGTCCTCTGGCAGAATTCTCTATGTTTAAAAACACTCTTGCTAAAACTTCATTAAGGCTTTGATTAGAAGCGTTCTGAACGACATTTTGAAACAACTCGCTGGGTAGGATATAAAACCCCTTCTCTTTTATGGTATCCTTTCTTGCTTCCTCTGCCTCAAGATCTGAAATTTGAGCATAATCAAATTCACTTTCGAAATTTCTCTGTTCTTTGTTGAGATAATTGGATAAATTTTCACTCAAAAAACGATAAAATAGAATGCCGAGAACATATTGCTTGAAGTCCCAACCATCAATACTACCCCTAAGTTCTTCTGCCATTTTCCAGATCATTCTACCAAGGGCTTGCTTTTCTTCTTCTCTACTAGATTTGATTGTCATGTCTTTGATTAAAGGACTCAGCTTTATAAAACATATTTTCCATGGTTTTAACATTACTTGTATTCCATCTGCCAATGTTTGCATTGAAGTTTTTTGCATTGGAAAACATACTCTTCACATTTGTGACCTTTCCCGTATCCCATACACCAATGTCTTGATTGAAGGACTCAGCTAGATAAAACATATTACGCATGGTTTTAACATTACTTGTATCCCATGAACTAAGGTCCTGCTTATACAATTTCCTATCTCTAAGCATTTTCCTATCTCTAAACAATTCAGACATATCAGTGACTAAACTCGTGCACACATTATCTAAACTATCTCCATTTTTAATTCTTTCTCTTAACGTTTTCTCATCAACTATGTAGTAAACTGGCTTGTTTGCTCCCTTGTCTGGACAATAACGATATGGCATGACTTTTTCCTCATCAGGTATCTTCTTAAAAACACTTTCTATTAGTTTTATAGTTTTCCCTTCTTGGATTAATAACCTGCTAGGATGCTTTGGTTTTTCTTTCGTCATGATTTTAAAATTTAAGTGGTTTATATGTTAATATTCTTTTCATTTCGTTTTTTATTTCTTTTGTTTACAGAGTCATTTTGATGTTTAGCCTGTTTATATGATTGATGCTTTTTGTGTCCAACCAGTTTTTAAATGTTTTTCTGCCTTTTGGATCTGAAAATTCCAAGACTTAAAGCAATCGAAGTGTATTGAAGCAGAAGAAAAAAATATCTTTGACAAACCAAAGACCCTACGAACACTTAAATTAAGTGCCCTGGAAAAAGAGAAAAAACAGTTAAGAGGCCTACTAGGACTTAGCCTAAGAGTGTGATAAGAATAGAAATATTGGGGGGGGTATCTCTAATTATAGATTCGCACATAGCCACAAATATAGAAAACTTTTTATAAAAATAATGTGCCTACAGATCATTGAAAACTTTTTTAAGGCGCAAATAAATTTAAGGTCTCAATGTACCAAACTCACATTAGGAATACAATAAAACAAGCGAAAAATCCAAACCAGACTAAAACTCAATCGTAGGTCAAACAAATGGGAATCCAAATAGATAAGATATTTCTGGAATTTGGACATCCGTATGACCATCTTGATTTTGGCAAAATTAATCCCTTAGGATAGGGTGCCTATATTTTTTGTAGGTAGGATAAATTTTTGGCCGATGCCTAGACATAAAGCACACTGTGTAATACCATTTAAATGCTATATTTACTCATAAAGGTTTTAGTATATAATACCATTTAAACACTGAATTCACTCAAAAAGGCTTTGGTGTATAAATCATATCCTATAATGGATTTTATGAGTTCAGACTTCAGTTGAGTTATCATCTCAGTTATTTTTTTCTTTAGAGATTCAAGATCTTCAAAGAATTTCATAGCCACTCTTTCTTTCATCCATTGCCATACCTTTTCAGCAGGATTAAGCTCTGGGGTATATGGAGGAATTCTGATGAACTTAATGTTTTCCGGAATGGTC
>MPMN01000082.1 GCA_002238525.1 Flavobacteriaceae bacterium bin25 | reverse complement strand
CATAACTATCATTAGGTAGAGCAGTAAAAGATACTGATTGGCCTTGTGCAATAGAGAGGGTTTGTGGGCTTTGGATAGTTCCTCCTTGGGATGCCGTTGCTGTGATCGTATAGATGATAGGGGTATCAGTGGTTGTATCAGGATTTGTATCTGATGTATCGGTTGTTGTATCAGGATTTGTATCGGTAGCTGTATCAGAAGTTGTATCAGGATTTGTATCTAATGTATCAGAAGTTGTATCTGATATATCGGTTGTTGTATCAGAAGTTATATCTGATTCAGGTTCAGTAAGGATTTTATCAAAAACAGCTTCAAGAGTACAATCTCCTTTTACTGAGATTTCCGCCTTTTTGCTTTTATTGTTGGTTAGCACTGGACATCCTTCATCTGTGGCCCTCCACTCTTTAAATTCATAACCCTCTTCAGGGGTAGCGTTAAAAGAAACTGTTTCTCCGAAAACCGCACTGAGATTAGTGGAGTCATTTACCGAACCTCCACTAGTTGAAGTGGCTATAATGTTGTATTCTATCAAATCAAAGATTGCCCGGATAATACAATCTTCACTGACTGTGAAAGAAATGGTTGTCTCTTCTGAACTGAATTCTCCACAAGTTCCATCCCAACTCTTGAAACGATAGTGTTCACCGGCAGTAGCGTTAATCACCACTTCATCCCTTTGTTCTATGGTTTGGGATTCGGAGATATCTCCACCTTCGTTTGATGAGGTTGAGATAGTAAATGTTTTGTTTTGGGAAAAAGAACATACGGATCCCGACATTTCGCACATTTCTCTAACATCAATTGTATTCGAAATCACATGCTTTTCCCAGGAACTTAAATCCGTTTGAAACTTTTCAGCTTTATAGAACATCCGATACATATTGGATACACTACGGATATCCCATCGGATAATATCTTGATTGAAGGAACCCGCTTCGGCAAACATCTCGCCCATATGGGTCACTTTGCTTACATCCCACTGACCTATATCCTGATTGAATTCAGTAGCACCAGCAAACATCTTTCTCATGTTGGTTACCCTGCTTACATCCCAATCGTTTAGATACTGGTTGAAGGATATAGCTCTGTAAAACATCGCATACATGTCGGTTACGTTTTTGACATCCCAATCACCTATATCCTGATTAAATTCAGTAGCACCAGCAAACATTTCTCTCATATTGGTTACCCTCCCAACATCCCATCCACCGATGTCTTGATTAAATGCTGATGGAGTTTCTGCTACTCTTCTGCCATCATTTTGATTTCTATTACCTATACTTGTAGATGATTCACCAGCTGCAAACATCCGCTCCATATTGGTCACCTTACCAACATCCCAATGGCCAATGTTTTGATTGAAACTAGCGTTTCTCTCAAACATTCTGCTCATATCGGTCACGTTACTGACATCCCAAGAACTGATATCCTGCTCGATCTCACTATTTCCCACGAATAATCCACTCATATCCTCAACATAGGTGGTTACTATATGTTCAATATCCTCACCACGACTCACTTTCTTTCTAAGCAACTCTTCATCAACAATGACATATTCAATTTCTTGGTTATCGCCATTAAGGACTGCCGTTTTACCAATTAAATCTTCATTTCCGGTTTCTATTTTGACAACACCCTTTTTATCTATAAATAAGGGAGTTGCTGATAGTGGACTAAAGACCGCTTCAATTTGGCAATCTCTTTCAACGGTAAAGCTTATCACTAATTCCTCCTTGATGAATGTTCCACAGTCGCCTGTCCATTCTGTCAATTCGTAATGTTCATACGGCTCTGCTGATATAGTCACTGAATCTCCATGTTCCACAATGATTGTTGGGGTAACACTACCTCCTTTCCCGATAGAAGTGATAGTGACAGTTCTGGGTTGTTTGATAAATACCGCTTCCAGCTGACAATTGCCTTGTACGGTGAATGATAATTCTAGATTCGTAGGTTCATCTAGTGTTGGACAATCAGAATCTTTATCTATTTTCCATTCACTAAACTGAAAGTTCTCATCAGGTACTGCTGTAAAGTTGGCAGTCTGTCCCTGCTCTACTGATAATATCCCATTGATCACTCTACCCCCCCCTACTATAGAAGTGACTGTTATAGAATACTTTATCTTTTCAAACTCAGCCCTAACTTCACAATTTTTTGAAGCAGTAATCGTTATTCTTAAATTGTCCTCATTAAAGCTTCCGCAGCTGCCCGTCCACTGCTTCAATTGATAGTGTTCATCAACCTTGACAGCAATTATTACCGACTCACCGCTCTCAACATTTCTTTTGGTATCAGTTATACTTCCACCTAACCCATGAGAAGTAACAATGGTGAACTTCGAACTTAAATCATCCATAAGTAGCAAATTAGGTTCTGTTACTAAAACATCTTTGCTGCAAGAAAATACAAGGAAGAATATACCAAAACAAAATAATGAATGTCGATTGGTTAGATATATCATTGAAGGGCTAGAATCTGACAACTATGTCGCGGTTTGGATTATAATCTATATATAATTGCTTAATAAACAAATAGTAGGCTTTACTCCATTTATGGATTTATTTAAAATTCCTTGACCAAATTAATCAATTATTCAATTATTTGATAAGGGCTTTACAACTATTTGGAGCTAACTTCAAGACTTAAAAATCGTAGAAACCCTTACCATGACTGACAAGAGAGAGTAATGTTTCAAACTTTAACCTTACTGTAAACATCTTTTAAATTGATACCCGTTAGATTTATTGTCTTCTGATGAATTTCAGTTGCTCGTGTCATCACATTTATCCCTTAGTTAGGATGACCAAACAGACTTACCTTATTCTTACGGATCGTTGCTATTATTTTATATCAGGTCTATAAAGCCATATACCAAATGTACATCTTCGGCATCCTTGGGTCTCTTTTTCTTCATTGCACTAACTGATATCTGTGCCTAGCCAATAGGAGTATTTCACTTTTCTTTTCCTTTATCCTTATTTTCATCAACAAACGATACAGGTCTATTAATCTCTGTTTTTCCTTCTTTCCAATCTTTACAGAAAAAGTGTGGTTGATTTGAATTACTATTTGATACGATATCAACTCGGTAGTGCCCTATAAATATTATACTCCCAGTCAAGCAAGTCATAAAGGTATATATATTGGGTTTAAATGTAATGAGGCGTTACTCAATATCTTTATATATAATTATATGTCAATAACTTAAGTGAAAGCATAGAAGATATAGTTTGGATTAAATAATCAGAAAAGTGAAAACGTCAGGTTCAGAGACTAACTATACCAACAGATTAAATTTTCTTTGATTTGATTCTGATTGAAATCTAGCTTTAAGTAGAAATTCTGAATCCAAATCTCGCACCTAGCCTAATCGTTGTGATTTTTCCATCCGCCATTTCATCCATATCATTCTGCTGTTTTACTATTCTCCTGCCCTTTTGAGGTAATTACATGAATTAGACGATGACAAGATTCGAGTTCTGAAGTATCAAGGAGTAAAAAAGAAGATGGAATCAACATTGGTTTACTGATTTGAAACCCTTGCTACCGGCTTAACTTAGTAAGCATCCTTATGAACCTTATCAAGAGCCCTTCCACTTGGTTCATTCTGGTTCTGTAATTTATTACTCCATGATAGAGCAGTTTCAGTGCTACAGGCAACTGAAGGTACCGATGGTACAGTTAAAGCCGCTGCATTGGAGGGAAAATGCGACTCAAAAATGCTTCGATAATAATACTCCTCTTTATTTCGAGGCGTTTGAATTGGAAACCGAAAACTCGCATTTTCCATTTGAATATCAGATACAGAATCTTCAACCATCAGCTTTAGAGAATCAATCCAACTATAACCTACACCATCGGAAAACTGTTCCTTTTGTCTCCAAACAACCTCGTGTGGTAGATAATCTTCAAAGGCTTTTCGTAATACCCACTTTTCCATATGTTCTGGGGTAATCATCTTATCCTTGGGATTGATGCCCATAGCCACATCAATAAATTCTCTATCTAAAAAGGGTACACGACCCTCTATACCCCAAGCTGCTAAGGACTTATTTGCCCTCAAACAATCATATTGATACAATTTCTGGATTTTCCGAACTGTTTCTTCATGAAATTCCCTGGCATCAGGTGCTAAATGGAAATACAAATACCCTCCAAAAATCTCGTCAGCACCTTCTCCTGAAAGCACCATTTTTATGCCTAACGACTTAATAGCTCTTGCCATAAGAAACATTGGTGTAGAAGCCCTAACGGTAGTTATATCATAGGTTTCCAAATGATAAATCACTTGACGTATTGCATCAAGACCTTCCTGAACCGTGAATTCAATTTGGTGATGAATTGTGCCAATATGATCAGCTACCAACTGGGCAGCCTCTAAATCAGGAGATCCCTTTAAACCAACTGAAAAAGAATGTAATTGAGGCCACCAGGCAGGTTTGGTATCTCCAGTTTCTATACGGTTGGCAGAAAACTTTTTGGCCAAGGCAGAAATAATTGAAGAATCTAACCCTCCAGAAAGCAACACACCATATGGCACATCACTCATCAATTGTCTATGAACAGCATCTGACAACCCATCATGGATTTTTTTTATACACGTCTGATTCTCTTCCACTTGTTTAAAATCTACCCAGTGGGGTTTGTACCACTTCACCTCTTTTTCATGGATATTGATACTATAACAGCCCGGGGGGAAAACATCTATTTGTCCACAGAATTCCTCTAAGGCTTTTAATTCCGATGCTACATAATATGTGCCCTGACTGTCCCATCCATTGTAAAGAGGTATAATACCCACATGGTCTCGAGCAATCAAATATCTATTTTCTTTTGTATCATAAAGAGCAAAGCTGAAAATTCCGTTAAGTAAATTCAAAAATTCAGCTCCCATTTTTTCATAAAGTGGAATGATTACTTCGCAATCAGAACCCGTAATAAAAGGATATTCAGAACAATACTTTGACCGTAATTCTTGGTGATTATATATTTCACCATTTGCAGCTAGTATATACCGGCCATGCCTCCCATAAAGCGGTTGTTTACCGGATATTGGATCTACAATAGCCAATCTCTCATGAGCGAATACAACTTTTTCATCATCATAAATACCACTCCAATCTGGACCTCTGTGTCGAACAAAACTGACCATCTCAAGAACTTGCTCTCTAATTTGAGATCTCTCTTGTTTGTAGTCAAAAGCACATACTATTCCGCACATTCAATATCTTCTATAATTATTATCGTTAAGATACTCTATCTGCAACGAATAATCAATTATTCGAAACGATTAGTAAATACAAGATCACCATTGATGAAAGTTGCTACAACTCTTGAATTGATAACTTTCACCCAATTTGAATTCATGATATCGTTGTCCAAAATAGTAAAATCGGCTGCTTTACCTACTTCTATACTACCCTTTTGATCTTCTTCGAAATTAGCATATGCACCCCAATAGGTCATGCCTCTCAAAGCTTGCTCTCGAGAAAGTGAATCCTGAATTTGAAATCCTTCTGGGGGATAGCCGTTGATGTCTTGTCGAGCGACTGCTGCCATAAAAGTATTGAAGGGTGAAACCTCTTCGACAGGAAAATCAGTCCCTAAAGCTATTGACTTAGACCGCTCTAATAAGCGCCTAAATGGATAAGCCCCAACCATTCGATCTGGTCCAAGTCTGTCTTCGGCCCAGTACATATCACTTGTTGCATGAGTGGGCTGAACGGATGGAATAATTCTATAGTCATATAATTCTAAATCAGTTGTATCAATAATTTGAGCATGCTCAATTCTCCATCTAGGATCTTTGGAGAAAAACAAAGCATTTCTATAAGCCTTCAATACTTCCTGATGTGCCAAATCCCCAATGGCATGCGTATTCATTTGAAATGCCCCATTTTGAGCAATTCGAAAAGCTAATTTTCTTAAACTATCTAAATTGGTTACAAACAGACCTTTATGATCTGCATCGGAATAATTTTCTTTCAAAGCTGCCCCTTTTGATCCAAGAGCACCATCGGCATATACTTTTATACTTCGAACACTCAACCGATCGGTTAAGATAGGTCCTCTTTCATCCAAAAAGTAGTTTAGATTTTCTGGTGTGTTGGAAACCATTGCATAAACCTTAATCTTTAAATCCCCCGACTTATGAAGCTCGTCTATCAATAATATATCTTCTTTATCCAGCCCAGCATCGCTAACTGTTGTTAATCCGTAAGAAAAACAAATTTCTTCTGCCTTTTTTAAGGCTTCAATTTTTTCCTCCTTAGAAGGTGGAGGTAAAATTCCGTCAACCAGTCTCATCGCACCATCAACAAGAACCCCTGTTGGTTCGCCAGAATCATCTTTTATAATTATTCCGCCTTCAACTGCAGTCTCAGAAGTAATACCAGACCGATCGAGTACAACTTGATTTACCAAAATAGAATGACCATCTATTCGTCTAAGAATTATAGGGATATCATCAAAGATTGAATCTAATGACTCTTTTGAAGGAAGTTTTATTTCCTCCCAATCATTTTCATCCCAACCACGACCTTTAATATACCTTACCTTTGGGTTAGCATCCCGGTATACTTCAAGTATTTGCAGAATTTCCTGATAGCTAGTTGTCCCAGAAAGATCAATTTCATTTTGAAGTAATCCAAGTGCCAAAAAGTGAGCATGTGAATCAATAAACCCAGGATATATTGGTAACCCTTGGACATTGAGTTTTTGAACCGCCTGTCCTGAAAATTTTTCAAAAATCTCTTCATCACTTCCAATTCCAACAATTACTCCATCATTTATTGCCATGGCTTGTTCAATACTATTTCCACTGTTAACAGTATAAATTTTTGCTCCATGGACAATTACATCTGCACGGGTATTATCACAGCTAGAGAATAAAAAAGGGAAAAAACAAAAAATAAAAAACAGTTTGTCGGTCATTGGATACACAATAAAATCATCTTAGTTAGCCTATCGGCAATTTGGAAAATTATGGGGCAAATTTAACAATTATACCACTTGGTAAAGATTGTCTCAACAATTATAAAATAAGATCGTTTTAGTACAAGCAATTTAGATTCCCTATTAGTTGCTATGACCAACCCGAGAATGCAACAATATGTTTCCCGATCTTACGCTAATCCTTAAACCGCATTGAGCGTATAAACTCACCCAATTATAGATAGTCTTACGGTAAACCTTAAGCATGGAGACTAATACCATTTAAACACTACATTTACTCAAATTAAATTTTTAGAATTTTGTTTGCTAAACTCTATCAGAAACTCTTGAAGATAGGATGATACTACTATATTATACCATTAACTTATACATTTTCAACATGGCTAAAAAAATTGACATACAAGTACAAGAGAGCGAGCATGAACTGAAGAAGTCCATGCCCAAGCAAAAGAACCTCCCCAATAGAAGTAAGGTTAAGATGCTTCTGTTGATAAAACAGGGGAAAGTGATTTATACTAAGG
>MPMN01000081.1 GCA_002238525.1 Flavobacteriaceae bacterium bin25 | reverse complement strand
GTCTGGTATGTTTCGAAGTGCTAAGTTCAATACAGATATCAGTGGTTGGGATGTCAGCAATGTGACCGATATGAGTGGGATGTTTCAAGGTGCTAGTAACTTCAATCAAGATATCAGTAAATGGGATATTAGTAATGTGAGGGATATGTCTAGTATGTTTGCTTTCGTGAATAAAAATCATCCATCTATTGGTTCTTGGAATGTCGGTAACGTGACCAATATGCAGAGTATGTTTCATAACAACAATGCATTCAATGTAGACATCAGTAGATGGGATGTCGGTAATGTTACCAATATGAAGGAAATGTTTAAAGAGGCTCGGGCTTTTCAAAATGGCAATGAACCCATGGATTCTTGGAATGTCGGGAATGTTATCACTATGGAGGGAATGTTTTGGGGTGCAAGTGCCTTCAATCAACCCGTTGGTTCTTGGGATGTCGGTAATGTGACCACTATGAAGGGAATGTTTCAAGGTGTAAATCTGATCATGAAATTCAATCAAGACATTAGTAAATGGGATGTCAGTAATGTGACCGATATGGAATCAATGTTTCGAAGAGGTGTATTCAATCAGCCTATTGGTGATTGGGATGTCAGTAATGTGACCACCATGAGGCAAATGTTTCAACAAAATAAAGTATTCAATCAGCCTATTGGTTCTTGGGATGTCGGTAAAGTGGAAAATATGGAATCAATGTTTTATGGGGAGTTTGGATCACAAGCTCAGGGTCTATTCGAGAATCGAACTCAATTCAATCAAGACATTAGTAACTGGGATGTCAGTAATGTAACCAATATGAAATGGATGTTTAGAACGTCTCTATTCAGTGGAAATATCAAGGGATGGGATGTCAGGAAAGTAACCAAATGCGCACAAATTTACCGAGCTGCTGACGGACTCACCGCTGCAAGTGGGAGGAGAATTACATTCCCTAATTGTGGTGAATCTACGTTTTAGACAAACGCATATTTATTTGTGTCCTCAACAGATGATCCATAATTTTAAGATGTATTATAGCTGATAGCGACTCGCCATCAAGACATTATGATCCTGGGTTTTGTGGTTATTGTACGGAGGTTACAAGTTTTGACGCATGTGTTTTGTTATGTATTCTGTGAGAAAAATAAATAAAATACCTGTTGCTGGAATGGGGTCTGTACGCAAGTTTGTCAAAATAGACATTCTAGCGTTGACAATCAACCACTTATAAATCTATCCACTACGACAAGACTCTCTTACTTGAACCGTTTTAGTCAGTTCAATAGGAAATTATTTGGTCAATATAGCCTCTCTACAAAGGGAGAGTGCGGTCTTTTATAGTATTGTTTGTAGGGTATTGAATTTTGTTTATATACACATGGTAAAGTTTAATAGGGGCTCTGATAGTAAGAATCTAAAAAGACAGCAGACATCTATCCACTACAACGGAAGTTTTCAAAATAAATAATTTGATGTCTTCATTTATAAGAGCATATCAGATTTTTTGATAGATTTTTTCCTTGTTCACCATTTTTGTTATTAGATTGTTAAATATCGTCTTACTCTGAAGCAGAACTCGTTGAAGTATCTATCCAGATGGAAGTCGCTCACTCGTGAATAAATAGTCCGCATCCAAGACTTTATTTGGTGTATCATGGTATGAAGAGCCTTAAAGTTGAGTCCCTTGTTGCTCTCAATCTGGGTAAGGTTATAAGCCTTGGCTATTGGTTTATATCCTTTCCACTTATCAGTGGTTATCTAGGCAGACTTACTGATATGGTTTGCAAAGATGGACTCAAGGGAGCATGCCGAGAAATCTTCTATGCCCATAGCATACATACGCCTAACCTTTCCCTCCTTTGTTAGCTGTACTGCCATTACCGCCTTCTTTTTCTTGGCATCGTAGCTGTGCCATACCTTTCCTTGTTCCACTCCGCCCAGAACAAACTCGTCCACATGTACTATACCATCCATAGGGTACTTGCCACTAGATTCCATAGCCTCTCTGACTTTGTGCATGAACAAACGGTCAGTATTTTGGGGCATTTGATAGCCAACGACCGTTTACCGTTCAGAAAGACTCTTGGTACTAGTAGCCATCTCAAAGCAGATGAAAAAGACCTTGGGTACACCGAACAACCTTGTGGAACATGGTATTGGCTCTAGCTGACTCGGTATGACTACAAATGTTGCACGTCCAGGAAAAAATCCTTGCTTACCTGAAAACCCCGTGTCCGCATTGGATACATTAACATATTGGACTAAGTTTAATTGTTGTTCCTATGGAACTAGGGGAACGTCTAGATCGCATGCTCGGTTAAAGCCGTCTTTCCATTTGATCTCAGAAAGGTATCTCATGCAATCTAAGTCTATTTTGAAGCGTTCAGTGAACTCAAAGAGGTTTTGTCCTTTAAAAAAATTCATAATTGTCTTTATTTATCAGCATTGAAGTTATGAAATTAAATGATTAGCTCAACTTCTTTATTCTAAATAGAAACTTGACCACTCGAAGAACAGTTAATTTCTGGTTATTAGTACTGGAATTTTGACGATCAAAAGATATCAGTAATGAATACTTTGTTACCTTTTTATTCAAAAGTTCACGACCCTTACTACAGTTCTTTTAGAAGGGGAAACACTTATTCATTTTGCTCAGATATGAATCTTGAAACCCTTCACTAGACTGGATTTCTCCTTTCCAAAGTGGAAAAATAAAGCCATTGCAGAAAAAATTACAAAGTAATGGAAACTATAGTAGTACCGAGAAAGTTGGCTTGTGTACTATAATTGCCGAGGGACAACAGACACAAAAGATTTATTGCCCTTTTTTCTTCGGAACTGCACAATTCCTTCAATGGCAGAATGTAGGGTGTGGTCTTTACCTAAATACACATTGACACCAGGGTGATGTTTGGTGCCTCTTTGACGAACAATGATACTCCCAGCTTTGGCGATTTGCCCACCAAATATTTTAACCCCCAAGCGTTTTGACTCAGATTCCCTTCCGTTTTTTGAACTTCCAACTCCTTTTTTATGTGCCATTTTTCAATTTTAAATAATAACCAACATTCTAATCTTCTATTCAACCCCTATTGAGATGTTTCTTTGGAAAGAGAATTTGCTTCATTGTGGTCTTTCTTTGGTGATGCCTCCTTCGAGGAAATGTTAATCATTTCTTCTATTGGGGTATCTGTCTTTTCATTTTTTTCTCCAATTTTCTTGATGAGCAATTGGGTATAATGCTGACGGTGTCCATTTTTAACTGCATATCCCTTTCTTCTCTTCTTTTTAAAAACAATAATCTTATCACCCTTTTGGTGCCCTAAAACTTCGGCTGAAACCAAAGAATTTTCTACAATTGGCGTTCCAATTGAAATTTTCTGTCCTTCATCTATGAGATAAATCTTATCGAATTCAATGGTTTTCCCCTCTACCGAATCAATCTTATCTACCAAAATCCTTTGATTTTCCCTGACTTTATACTGTTTTCCAAGTATGTTTACTATTGCGTACATATCCAAAAATGGCACGCGAAATTAGTGAAATCTAATGAATATATCTCAAGAACCTTTAAGTTTTTCTTTTCGAAAACCAATTTTCATGCGCTCGTGAAGTATCCCTCCTTTTTCTTTATCCTCCCTGATATACTCATAAATTCGTTGAACTGAAACCATATCCATTCCAGATTCTAGAGCTTTTTTTCGAATTTTTTGCGGAGACCATCTAAACTGCATCACTTTACGATTGATGTAGTTTTTCATTTTTACTGTCATTTTTTTTGGTTTCCTTCTTTTCATATTGACCACAGCTTTTTGATGTGCTTTAGTGGCAATGTATTTACCTCTTGAAGAATTCCTATTTATTTCTCTATATATTGAAGATTTAGAACGCTTTAATTCATCTGCAATTTGGGCATAAGAGTAATTTTCAGCAAGGTATTCTTCGATTTTTTCCCTCTGGTCAAATGTAAATCTGTTGTATTTCATACGTCTAAGTTACAATCTTCTAAAGAGTTAATACCTGTATTGATAAGAAAAAAGACAAAAACGATAAAACGCTATAAAAACACATAAAGAATCGCGTAAATCAGCAATTAAAATTACATGCTAAATACACTTTACTTCCTTTGGGAAATATCCCAACCGACATCTTCGTCTTGTTTTTCACTGATGAAATTTAAAAATCTGATAGTCATAATTGTTGAGGCAATGAAAAATTAGAAAAGTTTTCAATATCTATAATGTTCTGGTTTGTATGGGCCTTCGGGGGGAACTCCAATATAGTTTGCTTGCTTCGGTGTCAAATGTTCAAGTTCTACACCCAAATGTTCCAAATGTAAAAATGCTACTTGTTCATCTAAATGCTTGGGGAGGGTATAAACTTTATTTTCATATTTCTTGAAATTATTCCACAGTTCCATTTGAGCTAGAACTTGGTTTGTAAATGAATTACTCATAACAAAACTAGGGTGTCCAGATGCGCAACTTAAGTTGACTAGTCTGCCTTCGGCCAATACAATCACTTGACGATCTTTTCTGAGCGTATATATATCAACCTGTGGCTTGATTTCGATTTTGGTATGACCATAATTGGTATTGAGCCACTCCATATCAATTTCATTATCAAAGTGACCAATATTACAGACCACAGCCTTGTCTTTCATTTTTAAAAAATGGTCTGGCTTAACGACATCTCTATTTCCGGTGGCGGTTATAATAATATCTGCATGCTCAATAACAGTATCTAACTTTTTGACTTCAAATCCATCCATAGCTGCCTGCAGGGCACATATGGGGTCAATTTCAGTAACTGTCACTATGGCACCTACTCCTTTGAAAGAGGCTGCTGTTCCTTTTCCCACATCACCATAGCCACATACCACTACTCTCTTGCTTGCCAGCATCAAATCTGTTGCTCTTCGGATTGCATCAACGGCACTTTCACGACACCCGTATTTATTATCAAATTTTGATTTTGTTACTGAATCATTCACATTGAATGCTGGTATGGGTAAAGAGTTATTGTTTACTCGTTCGTATAATCGAAGCACTCCGGTGGTGGTCTCCTCTGTTATACCCTTTATTCCACCTACTAATTCTGGATATTGATCAAGTACCATATTGGTTAAATCTCCCCCGTCATCCAAAATCATATTGAGGGGCTCTTGTTTTTGACCGAAATGCAATGTTTGTTCAATGCACCAATTAAATTCTTTCTCATTCATACCTTTCCAAGCATATACCTGAATGCCCCTTTTGGCCATTGCTGCAGCAGCATGATCTTGAGTTGAAAAAATATTGCAGGAGCTCCAGGTGACCTCTGCGCCCAATTCAATCAAAGTTTCAATCAAAACTGCTGTTTGAATAGTCATGTGAAGGCATCCAGCAATTCTAGCCCCTTTAAGGGGTTTTGAAGTTCTGTACTTTTTTCTGATAGCCATCAACCCTGGCATTTCCTTCTCGGCAAGCTGAATTTCTTTTCTTCCCCATTCTGCTAAGGTTAAATCTTTCACTTTATAGTCAATGAGTGAAGTGTTTAATTCCATTGAAAAATTATCTTTGATTATGAGGCGAAATTACTATATAATTTTTAAGTCATATTATGCCTGTTGAAATCATCTGTAAAGTTTTCCAAAAACGTGTTTTGGTTGGAATTTGGAAAGTAACCGAAACTAAAACCTATCTAAGATCTAAATTGAAATTATCTAATGAGGATACCAAACGATTATCAGTTCGTAAAAAAGAAGTTCATCAAAAATCATTTTTGGCTTCTAGAATGCTATTAGAAAATCTGAAAATCAATTTGAATGATTTGTATTACCAAAGTCAGGTTATTCCAAAATTAAAAAAAGGAGGGTATATCTCCATTTCTCATGCTATAGATTATGTTGCTATAGCCTTGAGTGAACATGACCAAGTGGGAATTGATATAGAGCAACATCAAATTCGAATAATCAGTTTGTCAGAAAAATTTCTCAATCCAAAGGACAGTAAAGTGATAAATTCCGATGCTTCAATTGTACATCTAACGAGAATATGGTCGGCAAAAGAAGCCATGTACAAAGCATTTGGTCAAACGGATGTTTCATTCAAAAACCAGATGGCGGTCCATTTTAATTTTCCTCAAGACATTGGAAAAGGAAGTATTTTATATCGAAAAGAAAGTTTCTTTTTCGATTTATACTTTCGCGAATTCAATCAGCATACTCTTTGTGTTTGTGCTAAGGTTTATCGCTAAATATTTATATGGTAGGACCACCAGTACCAATTGACACTTTTTTTTGAATAATTAAAAAATGAACATCCTCAATTAAAGAACAAACATAGCCAATTAAAGAATGAATTTGATCATACTGATTATCTCTAGCGGAACCAAGCGATATATATAATTCAGCTATTAAGCAACACAAATGAGATCTCAAACTTTTAAGGACAGAACGTTCATGCATTTTTTCTCTCTTATGCCCTTCCTTCCATTTCTTAATTTCATCTAATTTTTCATAAATCCACTTCTTCTTTTCTTCTTCTTTAAACCAAATTAATTCTAATTTCTTCTCAAATTCATCACAAAATAAATCTATTTTTTTGATTAAATCTTCTGATTTTGTCATGTGACTAAATTTAGTGACTTTCCATTCTTCCCCGGCACGGATTTCTTTTTTCTGCTTAGAAATTTCGTTTTTTCCTATTTCATGATGAAATAATTTTAAATAACGTTAAACCTGACTTCGTCTGTTTGGTTCATTATACATAATAAAATGATAGTCTTAGATTTATAGAATATTTCCTTGAATATCCGTCGATTTCCTTGTCAATAACATCTTGAAAGAGGCTTTTGGCTATGGCTTTAACATATTGATATACAATAGTATATGCTTATTGTCATCCCATTATCTAAGCCCAATTTTCGCTTTGTAATTCCTCTGGCACTCACTATTATTTTCTCCAATTCCTCCCGCTAAGGGCATCATCTTTCCGGTGTAGCGTACCGAAGTTATTAAATGACTGCCACATCCCAGAAAAATGCCCTATCTTTGGCATCACCATGTATGTCAAAATCACCAAAAGAAAAGATTGCCGATCGGTAAGAGTACAAATCGCCAAATCTTACAGAAATAACGAAGGTAAACCACGACATAAGGTCATGATGTCCATCGGATCCGCACCACCAGGTGAACATCTGGAAAACTTGAAAACAAGAGCCCAAATTGAATTAAATAAACTCCTTTCTCTTTCCACGCCACCACCACCATTGTTTCCCTACCTTGATCTGGGCTGTGAACTAGCTAAAGCCCGTTTAAAACCAATTTCCAAACGCCCTATCCCTATTACCGATGCCCATAAGATAAAAGAACATCAGCGCATCAGCATCGGATTGCACGAAGTAGTCGGTGCTCTCTATGACCGAATGAATATAGCTGATGTCTTTACTTCCCGTATGCATACTTCCGGCGCCTTATTTCGTCAGGAAATCATCTCTCGATTGGCATACCCTCGAACCAGTAAGCTATTTCACGCTCAGCAGATGACTCTGGAAGAAGAACGTCCTGTATCGGTCAGTGCTCTTTATCGTATGATGGATACCCTTACCTTATCCCGAAGGAAAGGAATTCAAAATATCATCACTCGGGAGGTACAATCTCTTCTTGGAGGTAAGATAGATGTAGTTTTTTTTGATGCCACCACATTTCATTTTCATCAAGACCAAAATGATGAAGACCTATTTGAAGATGTTGCTTTATCCAAAAAACAAAAGGGCTTGGATTTACCCGATGAGTCGACATCTCAAGCCG
>MPMN01000080.1 GCA_002238525.1 Flavobacteriaceae bacterium bin25 | reverse complement strand
AGCAGTAACAGCGGTACAGCTAACCAAGAAGGGAAAGGTTAGGCGTATGTATGCCATGGGCATAGAAGATTTTTCAGCAGGCTCCCTTGAGTCCATCTTTGTCAACCATATCAGTAAGTCTGCCCAGATAACCACTGATAAGTGGAAAGGATATAAACCAATAGCCAAGGCTTATAACATTACCCAGATGGAGAGCAACAAGGGACTCAACTTCAAGGCTCTTCATACGATGATACACCAGATAAAGTCTTGGATACGTACCACTTATTCCTAGGTGAGCGACTTCCATCTGGATAGATACTTCAATGAGTTCTGTTTCAGAATAAATCGTTCACAGAGTAAAGAGACAATATTCGATAATCTGATTACAAAAATGGTGAACAAGGACAAAGTCTATCAAAAATATCTGATATAGCGAAAATGATGACCTCAAAAAAAGAATATGAAGTTTATTGCAAGAACTGTCCAAAGTAATTTTGTCTAAACCCGACTTTCGAACTTTTTTGAGTAATTTATATCACTTAAACATCTGTATTTCAATCACATAGATGATATATTTTGAATTCTTTTTGTGAAAATGTATTCATGTGAAATACCTTTTTATTGCTATTTATTTAATTGATTGATTGTAATATATTTGCAGCATATTTTATTATTCCATGTCATATTACATCGAAGTCGTACCCAATAGACATTACAGACCAACCACGCTACTCCCTAAAGTCTGGAGAGAAGGAAAGAAAGTCAAAAGAAAAACCATAGCCAATTTGCGCGACTTTCCTTCCTCTGTTGATAGAGGGCCTAGAATAAACCCGACTTTCGTACTTTTTTGAGTGATTTTTATCACTTAAACGACTGTATATCAGTTATATAGATGATATATATTGAATTTATTTTGTGAAAAATGTGTCCATGTTAAATACTTTTTTATCACTGTTTATTTAATTGAATATAATATATTTGCAGCATATTTTATAATTCCATGTCATATTACATCAAAGTTGCACCCAATTGAAAATACCGACCAACCACTCTACTCCGTAAAGCGTGGAGAGAAGGAAAGAAAAATCATAGCCAATTTGAGCAATTTTCACCCCTCTGTTGTAGAAGGCTTTAAAGCAGCTATCAAAGGAGTAGTAGTCTATAAGGATATTTCCAAAGCTTTCCCCATCAAAATATCTTTACCTCATGGGCATATAGCCTGTATTTTGGAATTGGTCAAAAAACTGAAGTTCAATCAACTTTTCTATAGGGAATCTAACCGAATGAGAAACATCGCTCTTGGTGCTATCAACATGAGGATTCTTTCTCCCCTTTCCAAACTGGCTGCCGCCCGTCTGTTATCTGAACCAACTGCCACCACCAGTATAGGAACTTTATTGAATCTGGGAAAGGTTGATGTCCATGAAGTATCAGATAGTGTCATAAAGAAACAGAAAAGTAGAACTACAGAGAATGGTCATCCTGTACATAGCTTCAAAACCCTGATGAAAGATCTGCAAACCTTTATGTTGAATGAGGTAAATCCGCCTGGAAATCCTGACCAAGTAATTCATATAATGTATCAGGCAACGGAGATTCAACGGAGACATCAGAAGTTATTAGTATTGATCAGAAAAAAATGTGTCCATTAAAGTAACAGTTGGAAATGGCACCTTTTTCAGGCCTGGTAAGGGTTTTAGGCGTATTTCAACCTGAAAGTCAGGATTAAAGTCAATATTAAACCTGTTATTTTTGTATTGAATAACAGATAATTTTAAAAAAATGAAATTCATTGACTTTATAGAAAGTAAAATAGCACAAAACGAATTAACTTTCACCTTGGACGAGGTGAAGAATGCTTGTGGTCAATCTTCAACTGATATAAAGAAAGAAATCGATCTTTATACCAAGAAAAAATATGTTTTTCCTCTTTTAGAAGATTTCTGCCTTATTATTCGTGAAAAAGACCGGGACTTTGTTCAGATGGATATCTGTAATTACATCGAAGATTTAGGACGGTTTTTAGATAAAAACGGAAAATACTATGTCAGTATGCTAAGGGCATTTGCTATTCATGGGGCTAGCCATCATGCGGTATTCGTTGATTTCTTAACTGTAGATGAACTCAACTACCCCTTTTCCAAATTTTATAAAAAAGAGGAAATAACTGACCATATAAAATACTTATGTCAGATAGAAGACAACACAATTCCATTGCATAAAGGGTATTATCGAACAGATATAATGATCAATCAATACTTCCCACCGGAACGAGAAGTGCCGATTCCCCCTAAAACCAAACCGCCTGAAGCAACTCATTGTCAATATGAACTTCAATTTCCCTTCCCTGAAGATGAGTTTGATGCATATCTCGAATACAAAACAAACAGAAAAAACATTTGGCGAAAAGAATTCGTTAAAGAAAAAAAAGGATTTTATTTTTCTAGTCCTAGTTTAACAGCAGTGGATTTGATATATGAAAATGCTCACTGGGGATGTATGAGTAATGTTTTACATAACATTCAAGAATTAGCCGAAGTAATGACAGCAGATGATATTTGTGAAGTACTCAGTTGGTATCCCAATAATGAAGTGGTCCAAAGGCTTGGTTTCTTATTGGAACTGTTATCCGGAGAACGCACTTTAATTGAACCTATTGAAAATCATTTTATCGAAATAGGGCTTAAAGAAATAAGGTTGTCAGATATAAATCCAGACGATGACCCAACAAGATTTATTGATAAAGAAAGAAATGAAAAAATAAAACGACTTGCTAAAAAATGGAACATAAAAATCACTTTCGCTTTAGATAATGATTTAGACTTCCCTGATTATCTATTTGATAATTTAGTTGAATTCCATGCTCATTAAAAAAGAATAAATACAAGAATGGGCAGAAAAAGAAGGTTTCCAAGAAGATGAGCAAGCGGAAAAAGACTTACTTATAGAATTCTTCCTTAATGTCATTTATCAAAACAAATGGCTGC
This sequence comes from Flavobacteriaceae bacterium bin25, assembly GCA_002238525.1. GTDB lineage: Bacteria > Bacteroidota > Bacteroidia > Flavobacteriales > Flavobacteriaceae > Bin25. The sequence goes on along the minus strand of MPMN01000080.1, from coordinate 5,172 downwards.
TAAAACATTTAGTATTTAAAGGAGGAACTGCATTACATAAAATAAAGAGAAAATAGGCATATCAATGGTTACAAAAGCATAATTCCCTAATTAAATGTTAGCCAATGCTGGCTTTCATGCTTCTAAGAATATGACCATTCCAGAAAACATCAATCTCATCTGAATTCCTCCCTATACCCCAGAACTTAACCCTGCTGAAAAGGTATGGTAATGGATGAAAGAAAGAGTGGCTATGAAATTCTTTGAAGATATGGAATCTCTAAAGAAAAAAATAACTATGATGATTACTCAACTTGAGTCTGAACTCATAAAGTCCATTACAGGATATGATTTATACACCAAAATATTTTGAGCAATTGTAACGTGTAAATGGTATTACTGTGTGTACATTGCCAGGACGAAGTACCGGCAAAATGATTTGTTCTGTTTCTCCATCATGGAAAAATAATTGGTTGTAAATAGTGTGGTCATCAAACCCGTTGAACAACGAATCTTGTTGCTGACCATAGGCCTTATCATCGGTGGAATCCACATCAATGACTACTTTTTCTCGACCTATGAGAGACGAAATATAGATGTCAACCATCTATTTTGATCACCTCCATATTTCAGACATTCTCAGACTATTTTCAAAACGACTCAAGGTAGGTTGAGAAGCCAATTCTCCATCCAATACATGCTGGAAAGCAGGATCGTTTTTCAAATGGTTTACATCGTTACCATCTTCATAACCCAGACAGATGGAATACACTCGCTGTTTAACCAATTTAAGCACGGGATGAACGACCAGATTCTGAAGATGTCTGTCGAAAATTTTCTGACAAAAACCCTTGAGGTATCTAGTACTCCGTTCGATGGCTTCAAGTAATATGATTGCACCATCTGAAGTAGCTCTCCCCTTTGAAATCGGCTGTAACAGCACTCTTTTTTTAATAAAATATGGAATTCATAAGTCAATGATTTTTATGGAACTATAAAATGAACATAACTAACTGCAAATTAATACAATAAACCCACCCACCCCCTAATATGGATTATTCGGGTTAACTTCACAGAGTTTTTCTCTCCCCCTCTAAATTTTTATGGAAGTTTAAAATGAACGTAATTAACTATAAGCTAATAAAATAAATCGATATATTACCCCTAACATGAATTATTTGGGTTATAATTGGGAAACTTAATCACAAAATTGCATTTGGGGTGTGATTACAAGCATTAAGTTTAGTACGTTTGCAATGGTATGGATGATGTGTACATTATAACTTTGTTGAGAAATATGGTTTTTGCTCAAACAAAATTATTATCCCGCTATGGATTACACTTTCCCAAAGGTTCTTTAAACGGAATTACCCCCCCCATTTATTTTGGAATAGGGATCGGGTAGATCCTCCCAAACTTCAGTTAAACTATTTTTTTAAGCATCTCCTATATTGGGTACGCTCTGTACTTTCTTTTTCCCTTACTGCAAGGAAGGATATGGAACCTCTATTTCCCCACATTCTCAAACTCCAATATGGGGGGGTAAATACCTCTTATGATTTTTCATTTGTTTGTTTTGAGAGGTTTTCACCAACTATATCAAACTTTTCAAATGACACAAACATCAACCGTATAATCAACTTATAAATTTACAAAGCGATGATATTTCAAATTTTTTCTTTTTCTTTTTCATTATTATTTTCCATAGTGCTACTTTCATTATTTTCTTGTAATGATGAAGATACGTCCACACCACCTATTGAGCCTGTAGTGTCTAAGTTTACTATTACCACATTATCAGGTATCGGTGGTTCAATAACCCCTAGTCAAAGTGTTGATGGCGGTTACTCGGTGACCATCACCGCCACTGCCCAGGAGCACTATCGGTTGAAGCAATGGACTAGCGATTGTGGAAGTTTTGACAAGGACAATACAGAAATCATCATTTCTGCTTACAGGAATTGTCAGATAGGGGCTGAGTTTGAGAAGATCAACTACATCATCACCGCTAGTTCAACTGATGGAGGTAGTGTTGATGAAGGAGAACTATCAAGAGAACACGGACAGATGGCCACTTTTACTGCTGAGCCTGACCAGGGTTATCAGTTAAGTGGATGGACACCATCAGAAGATAGTGCTTGTCCTGAGCTATTGATCGTCAACAACAAAGTGACCTTCACTGTTGCGGGCAAATGTAGTTTGGAAGCGGTCTTTTCCAAGACACCGCGAACGATTACGATAGAAGAGAACGAGAATGGAGAAATAAGCATTACCCCATCTTTGAAGGTTGATCATGGTGATCAGGTGGAGGTTACAGCCACTGCCCATGAGCATTATGCTTTCAAGGGCTGGTCTGGAGATTGCGGTGAGTTTGGTGCTGATGAATCGATCATAACGATTACCCTGGATTCTGATTGTACGATATCAGCAATCTTTGAGAAGGTTAGATATACGATCACAGCAACTGCGAGTGATGGCGGTTCGGTAGAAGGTCCCGAAGAACAAAGTAAAGTATTTGGTGATGTGGTAACTTATAGAGCTAATTCAATAGAAGGTCATGATTTTAGTGGTTGGAAATTAACTGGCTCTGGGTGTCCCTCTCTAACTAATCCAGACAATGCTACTGCTTCCTTTGCTGTAGGCGGTGCATGTCACTTGGAGGCTGTATTTATGAAATTGCCCCGCACCATCACCACATCATCAAGTCAGGGAGGGCAGATTACTGAAACCCAAAATGTAGAACATGGAGATAAAATATCCATCACTGCTATTGCCGATGAATTTTATCAGCTTGATCAATGGACAAGCGATTGCGGAACGTTTAGCAAAGAAGATTTAACCATTTCCATCACCGTTACAAAAAATTGCCAGGTAGAAGCTGTATTTACCAAAGTACTCCTTGCTATTAACACTTCAACTTCCGAAGGAGGAACGATTACTCAGACCCAACAAGTGAAACACGGAGATGAGGTATCTATTACCGCTACTGCTGATGAGCATTTTCGATTAAGCCAATGGTCAAGTGATTGTGGTGCATTTAGCAAAGAGGAATTAACCATTTCGTTTACTGCCACAAAAGATTGTCAGGTCAGCGCAGAATATGAAAAGATTCCTTACTCCATAACAGCCACTGCTTCTGATGGAGGTTCGGTATCGGAATTGAGTTTCAAGAAAGTACAAGGGGATTCTGTTACCCTAGCAGCTGAACCAGATGAGGGATATACTTTCTCACAATGGAACCTAACAGGATCTGCATGTGGTGAGCTTTCGGATTCCTCTGATAGTTCGGCGACCTTTGTTGTGCGAGGAAATTGTCAATTGGAAGCTATTTTCAGTAAACTGATTCATGTCATTAGTACTTCTTCCTCTGTTGGTGGTAAGATAGCCCCTAACCAAAGTGTGGAGGTTGAGTTTGGTAAGAAAATAACGATCACTGCAACTTCTGATGTAGGATATGAACTCAAAGGATGGGAAAGTGACTGTGGTGATTTGAGTCAAGGTCAATCAACGATTACACTTACCCCGCGTGATGACTGTAACGTGAAAGCTGTATTTCAGAAGAAGCGTTATACTATTACTGCGTCGGCAGGGACTGGTGGTATTGTAGATAGTGCATCGGTAGAAAGTGAGCATGGTGAAACAATCACCATCAATGCTAATTCTGATGAAGGCTATGAGTTTGATAGATGGAGTCTGTCAGGTTCAGGCTGTCCAGATTATTTTGATTCGACTTATTCCATTGCTAAGTTTGAAGTGAATGGGGATTGTGCGTTAAAAGCGATATTTATAGGCCAGTCAGATTTAGATTCTATAATCGAAGAAGAAACTGTTCAAGAAACACAGACGAGGGATGATGATCCATCTAATGTACATGGAAATCAAGGGCAGGGCTCTGATATTTCGTTAGTAGATTCGAAAACGGAGTTAAGTGCAAAAGAGCAAGGAGAGCTTCTTGCTCTTGAATATGCCGGTATAAGCACGACAGACAATCTTGTCTTAGATGCAAATGGGGTGACAGTGAAGTTGAATGGAGACTGTTCCACAGCTATAGGGAAAACTTTACCGCTTGAAGGAGAAGATTATTTGATCGTTGACAGGGATTTGTTGATTAGTACCATTCAGCAAGGAGGAGATGTATCAAAGGTGTGTACCACTTGTGTGACCGATATGCAAAGATTAATCGAATTTGCTGCTATCGAATGTAAGCAATATGATGTTTATCAAGCAGCTACAGAAGAGACAACAGAAACTGGTACAGCCCGTGTTACGAATGAAGGAGGAGAATCAACCGAAGAAGAATACACTATCACACATTCAAAACAGATATTAGAGAAGACAGGTGAGAAGAAAACAATGTGTGTTGGTAGCAGTTTTAATCAAGACATATCAAGTTGGGATGTCTCTAATGTGACCAATATGAGTTTAATGTTTCGCTATGCGAAAGAATTTAATCAAGACATATCCAATTGGGATGTAAGCAGCGTAACAAACATGAGTAGAATGTTTAGTATTGCATACTCATTTAATCAGAATTTATCTATTTGGGATGTAACCAATGTAGTTAATTGCGAGTTTTTTAAGGGTTTCGTACCACATATTGAATTTACTGATGCAAAACAACCTCCCTTCTTAAATTGTAAGCCTTGACCAAAATGTCACTTCATTGCTGAAGCGCATCTGCCGGAGGATCAACATGGAAGAGAGCTATATTTTCTTATCCTGACTTTCAGACCTGATATTCTACATAAACCCTTGCCGAATTGAAAATGTGCCATCTCCAACTGATACTTTACCCACAACTTTGCTTCTGTTTTGGAGACCAATAAGGTCTAATACCATTTAGTCACTATACTTACTCAATAAGTTTATATGTTTACTCTACGGCTAAACAGCATAGGCATTAAATTTTCTATGAGTAATTTTATTGTTTAAACCTGACTTTCGGGTCGAAATACGCCCAAAACCCTTACCAGGACTGAAAAAAGTGGCATTTCCAACTGTTACTTTAATGGAAACATTTTGTTCTGATCGATACCAATAAGTTCTAAATTTTGATCAATCCCAAAATGCAAGCTATATGCCCATGAGGTAAAGATCTTTTGATGGGAAATGCTTTGGAAATATCCTTATAGACTACAACTCCTTTGATAGCTGCTTTAAAGCCCTCAATAACAGAGGGGTGAAAGTCGCTCA
>MPMN01000079.1 GCA_002238525.1 Flavobacteriaceae bacterium bin25 | reverse complement strand
CAAAAAAAAAGAAGGCCTTTCTTAATGGGATATCTATGCTCAAATCAGGCGAGATTTACGTGATTTCATGTTTGCGAGGCTTCCTTTTGATAAAAAAACGATCCGTACAAATTAAAACATTATAAACTTGAAAAACTCTCTTCCTTGAAAACGCAAAAGGGAAATATTTAGACCAAAAGGTCTAATCTGAGACTAGTATGAATAATGCGGGTTGAATCTTTTTTCATTCAACAAATGGCTTTTCAAACATTTGATATTCAAAGGAGGAACTGCATTGCATAAAATGCATTTGGAGAAAAGTATTGAATTTTCTCTTGATACAGATGTTATATACTTTATTTGATCGAATTGGGGGTAAAATCAATAATCACCGCTTTATAGAACTATCCAAATACTTCTGTCAATATTTCCTCCCGAATTCATATGTTTTTTGCATCCCCAATGCCCCTCTGCTATGATCATCAACATACATATAGTGTTTTATGTCATTCAAACAATACTAGGCATGACCATATAATGCTTATTCTATCTTCTCCTTCTAAAGATTAATTGCTTTGAAGGATTTATTCGTTTTAAAAAAACATCATTCTTATCATTATATTTGCTGAAACAACAATTCAACGATAAAAATGAAATTCATCGATTTTATAGAAAACAAAATAGCACGAAACGAATTGACATTTACCTTAGATGAAGCAAAAAATACTTGTGGGCAATCTGCATCCGACATAAAAAAAGAAATTGAATTTCACAAAGAAAAGAAACACGTTTTTCCGCTTTTGGAAGATTTTTGTCTTATAATACGTGAAGAAGATAAGGACTTCGTTCAAATGGATATTTGCAATTACATCGAAGATTTAGGACGGTTTTTAGATAAAAACGGAAATTACTACGTGAGCATGCTAGGGGCATCGGACCTGCATGGGGCTAGCCATCATGCGGTGTTCGTTGATTTCCTGACCGTAGATGAACTCAACTACCCTTTCTCTAAATTTTATAAAAAAGAGGAATTCAATGATAAGATAAGAAGACAATATGAAAGGAAGAACAACAGAATTCCACTGCATAAAGGTTATTATCGGACACATATCATGGTCAATCAATACTTCCCTCCCAAACGTGAGGTGCCGATACCCCCTAAAACCTAACCGCCAAAGGCAACTCATTCTCAGTATGAACTTGAATTCCCTTTCCCCAAAATTAAAATCAAATCTCATCACGTTTATAAAACAAACCGAAAAAACATCTGGAGAAAAGAATTCGTTAAAGAAAAAAAAGGATTTGATTTCTCCAGCCCTAGTTTAACGGCAGTAGATTTGATTTATGAACATGCTCATTGGGGACATATGGGTAATGTCTTGCATAATATTCAAGAATTAGCTGAAAAAATACATCCGGAAGATATCTGTGAATTACTCAGTTGGTATCCGAATAACGAAGTCCTACAAAGATTTGGTTTTTTGTTGGAACTGTTGTCCGGAGAAAGAACCTTGATTGAACCCATCGAAGATTATTTTGAAGAAATAAAATTAAAAAAAATAAGATTATCGGATATAAATCCCGGTGATGACCCAACAAAATTCATCGATGCAGAAAGAAATGAACGAATAAAGGAACTCGCTGAAAAATGGAAGATAGAAATCACTTTCGTTTTGGATAATGATTTGGATTTTCCTCATTACTCATTACACATTAGATAATTTAGTTGAATTCCATGCTCATTAAAGAAGAACAAGTCATAAAATGGGGAGAACAACAAAATTTCCAGGATGATAAACAAGCCGAAAAAGATTTGTATGTATTTTCTAAAAGATGTTGATGGTTTCTTAAAAACCGATGTTGATTACAATCAAGACGATGCTTTGGAATGGGCGAAAAAGGAATTCATTCCGAGTTTAATCAAAGAATCTATAAGACAATGGGCCCGATACAGGCACCGGTGGACCTGGTGGCAGAGATTCTATGTGATTCGATTATTCTCTTATAAACAAAACGATAGCAGGAATTTGTGTGATTCATTCGTTTTTTAAAAAACATCATTTTTATCATTATTTTTGCCGAAACAACCATTCAAAGCCAAAAATGAATTTCATTGATTTTATAGCAAAGAAAATAGCCAAAAACGAACTGACCTTCACTTTGGATGAAGCAAAAACCGCTTGTGGTCAATCCACATCCGACATAAAAAAAGAAATCGAATTTCACAAAGAAAAGAAACACGTATTTCCGCTATTGGAAGATTTTTGTGTTATTGTCCCAGAAAATGAAAGAAAAAGAGTCAGAGCAAGAACGTATAACTACATCGAAGATTTAGGACAGTTTTTAGATAAAAACGGAAATTACTATGTTAGTATGCTCAGAGCATCGGACTTACATGGGGCTAGCCATCATGCCATCTTCGTTGATTTCTTGACCATAGATGAACTCAATTATCCCTTTTCTAAATTTTATAAAAAAGAGGAATTAAGAGATAATATAAAATACTTATGCGAATTAGAAGGCAATATAATTCCATTATATAAGGGGTACTATCGGACAGATATTATGGTCAACCAATACTTTCCACCGGAACGAGAAGTACCGATACCCCCTAAAACCAAACCGCCTGAAGCTACGCATCGCACCTATGAACTTCAGTTCCCTTTTCCGAAAAAAGAGTTTGAGCCATACCCCGAATACAAAACAAACCGAAAAAACATCTGGCGAAAAGAATACATTGAAGAAAAAAAAGGATTTTATTTCTCCAGTCCTAGTTTAACCGCAGTAGATTTGATATACGAACATGCTCATTGGGGGAGTATGAGTGATGTTCTGCATAATATTCAGGAATTATCTGAAGCAATGACAGCAGATGACATCTGTGAACTTCTCAGTTGGTATCCCAATAACGAAGTCCTACAAAGATTTGGGTTTTTGTTGGAACTGCTGTCCGGAGAAAAAACTTTAATTGAACCCCTGGAAAACCATTTTAAAGGAGTAATATTCGAAAAAATAAGGTTGTCAGATATCCCACCATATGATGATGATGACATAAGATTCATCGATGCGGAAAGAAACGAACAAATAAAGGAACTCGCTAAAAAATGGAACATAGAAATCACTTTTGTTTTGGATAATGATTTGGATTTTCCTGATTACACATTAGACAATTTAGTTGAATTCCATGCTCATTAAAAAAGAACAAATCATAGAATGGAGTGAGAAAGAGAAATTCCAGGACGATAAACATGCCGAAAAAGATTTGTATATAGAATCTCTCTTAAAACTTTTTTCATTCAGTAAATGGCTTTTAAAACATTTGATATTCAAAGGAGGAACTGCATTGCATAAGATGCATTTCGAGAAAAGTTTGAGGTTTTCAGAAGATATAGATTTTGAACACAAAGGAAACCAAGATATAGGACGCACCTTAAATGAGATGAAATTGATTTTCGGAAAAGCGAATTTGAACATAGAAATAAATCGCAATAAAAATAATTATGAGATTTTATGTTCATATCCATCACACACAACAACAAAACCCGGCAAATTAAAAATTGAAATCAGCGATAGGGAAGATTTTAGTGTTTTGGGGTATACACAAAAACGACTACATCTGAATAATGTTTGTTTTTCTTCTGATATCATGATGAACACCTACAACATCAATGAAATACTATCACAGAAAACACGTGCTTTATACCAACGAGATAAAGGGAGGGATTTATATGATTTATATGTTTCTCGTTTGCATCCGGATTTTGATATGAAGAAAATAGCCCAATGTTTTATCCGGCATATGACAGTAAAAAAAGATGGTAAAGCGATAACGAACATCCCCACAGCAGAAAACTTCATTAAAAGATTAAAGAGAAAAGAAAAAGCACCCCATTTTTTAAGAGATGTGCATGGGGTTTTAAAAACCGATGTTGAATACAATCAAAAGCATGCTTTTGAATGGATAAAAGAAAAATTTGTCCCGAATTTAATCAAAGAGTGTATAAGGCAATGGGACCCTGGTAAGGGCGGACCTGGTGGCAGGGATTAGATGTGATTCACATCCATCATCAAAAGAAAAACCTCCGATAAAAAACACGAGACTTCCTTTTGATACATGCTTTGTATACTTTCTTCATTTCATCGGACAAAAAACTCCTTTCTGTTTGTTGAATCCATTGACCATACACATCACCGAATTTCTGATAGTTATTTCTTCTTGTCTTTTTGTTGATGCCCAAATGTTGAGCCAAAGCATCAAAATCGCTTCGCCTAAGTTTTCTTTTCTTGCCATTTATCCGCAAAGCCGTTTGCTCATGGTACTCGGGGGTAATCATCTCTATATTGATTAAATCATAAGCCGGGGATAATTAAAATTTCCTTATATGGGCTTTTTCATTGGCATCTTTTCTTATTTTTGCTGAAACAATCATTCTATTTCAAAAATGAAATTCATTGATTTTATAGAAAACAAAATAGCCAGAAACGAACTGACATTCACTTTGGATGAAGCAAAGAACACTTGTGGTCAATCAGCATCCGACATAAAAAAAGAAATCGAATTTCACAAAGAAAAGAAACACGTATTTCCGCTATTGGAGGATTTTTGTCTTATTATTCGCGAAAAAGACCGGGACTTCGTTCAAATGAACATTTGCAATTACATCGAAGATTTAGGACATTTTTTAAATAAAAATGGGAATTACTATGTCAGTATGCTCAGAGCATCGGACTTACATGGGGCTAGCCATCATGCAATCTTCGTTGATTTCTTGACCATAGATGAACTCAATTACCCTTTTTCTAAATTTTATAAAAAAGAGGAATTTAATAATACGATAAGAAGACAATACGAAAGAAAAAATAATAGAATCCCATTACATAAAGAGTACTATCGTACACATATTATGGTTAACCAATACTTCCCTCCGGAACGAGAAGTACCGATACCCCCTAAAACCAAACCGCCAAAAGCAACTCATTGTCAGTATGAACTTGAATTCCCTTTTCCGGAAATCAAAATCAAATCTCATCATGTGTACAAAACAAACCGAAAAAACATCTGGCGGAAAGAATTCGTAAAAGAAAAAAAAGGGTTTTATTTTTCTAGCCCTAGTTTGACTGCAGTAGATTTAATTTATGAAAATGCTTACTGGGGGTGTATGAGTAATGTTCTGCATAATATTCAGGAGTTAGCAGAAAAAATACACCCAGAAGATGTCTATGAACTTCTCAGTTGGTATCCCAATAATGAAGTCCTACAAAGATTTGGATTTTTGTTGGAACTACTGTCCGGAGAAAAAACTTTAATTGAACCCCTGGAAAACCATTTCAAAGGAGTAATACTCGAGAAAATAAGGTTGTCAGATATCCCACCATATGATGATGATGACATAAGATTCATTGATGCAGAAAGAAACGAACAAATTAAGGAACTCGCTAAAAAATGGAACATAGAAATCACTTTTGTTTTGGATAATGATTTGGATTTTCCTGATTACACATTAGACAATTTAGTTGAATTCCATGCTCATTAAAAAAGAACAAGTCATAGAATGGCAAAAAGCAGAAAAATTCCAAAGAAGCCAACATGCTGAAAAGGATTTGTATATATTTTCTAAAAGATGTTGATAGTTTCTTAAAAACCGATGTTGATTATAATCAAGACGATGCTTTTGAATGGGCGAAAAAGGAATTCATTCCGAGTTTAATCAAAGAGTGTATCAGGCAATGGGATCCCGACACTGGCACAGGAACTGGCGGTAGAGATTCTATGTGATTCGATTACTCTCTTATAAACGAAACGATAGCAGGAATTTGTGTGATTCTTTCATTTTTTGAAAAACATCATCCTTGTCATTATTTTTGCTGAAACAACCATTCAACGACAAAAATGAAATTCATTGATTTTATAGAAAAGAAAATAGCCAGAAACGAACTGACCTTCACCTTAGATGAAGCAAAAAACGCTTGTGGGCAATCCGTATCCGGCATAAAAAAAGAAATCGAATTTTACAAAGAAAAGAAACACGTTTTTCCGCTTTTGGAGGATTTTTGTCTTATAATACGTGAAGAAGATAAGGACTTCGTTCAAATGGATATTTGCAATTACATCGAAGATTTAGGACAGTTTTTAGATAAAAACAGGAATTACTATGTCAGTATGCTCAGGGCATCAGAGATGCACGGGGCTAGCCATCATGCGGTGTTCGTTGATTTCTTGACCATAGATGAACTCAACTACCCTTTTTCTAAATTTTATAAAAAAGAGGAATTTAATGATACGATAAGAAGACAACACGAAAGGAAAAATAATAGAATCCCATTACATAAAGAGTATTATATAACACATATAATGGTCAATCAATACTTTCCTCCGGAACGAGAAGTGCCGATAGCCACTAAAACAAAGCCACCTGAAGCTACGCATTGCAGATATAAACTTCAGTTCCCTTTCCCTGAAAAAGAGTTTGATGCATACCCCGAATACAAAACAAACCGAAAAAACATCTGGCGAAAAGAATACATTGAAGAAAAAAAAGGGTTTTATTTCTCGAGCCCTAGTTTAACAGCTGTGGATTTAATATACGAAAATTCTCACTGGGGATGTATGAATAATGTTTTGCATAATATTCAAGAATTAGCCGAGGTAATGACAGCAGATGACATCTGCGAACTTCTCAGTTGGTATCCCAATGACCAAGTGATTCAAAGATTTGGGTTTCTGCTGGAACTGCTGTCCGGTGAAAGAACTTTAATTGAACCTATTGAACATCATTTCAAAGGAGTAACACTCGAGAAAATAAGGTTGTCAGATATCCCTCCTGAGAATGATACCACAAGATTTATTGATAAGGAAAGAAATGAACAAATAAAGATGTTTGCTGAGAAATGGAACATAGAAATCACTTTTGTTTTGGATAATGATTTGGATTTTCCTGATTACACATTAGATAATTTAGTTGAATTCCATGCTCATTAAGAAAGAACAAATCATAGAATGGCAAAAAGTAGAAAAATTCCAAAGAAGCCAACATGCCGAAAAAGATTTATTGAGGTCATCTTTTAAGCACATATCAGATATTTTTGATAGACTTTGTCCTTGTTCACCATTTTTGTAATCAGATTATTGAATATCGTCTCTTTACTCTGTGAACGATTTATTCTGAAACAGAACTCATTGAAGTATCTATTCAGATGGAAGTCGCTTACCCAGGAATAAGTGGTACGTATCCAAGACTTTATCTGGTGGTTCATCGTATGAAGAGCCTTGAAGTTGAGTCCATTGTTGCTCTCAATCTGCGTAATGTTATAAGCCTTGGCTATTGGTTTATATCCTTTCCACTTATCAGTGGTTATCTGGGCAGACTTACTGATATGGTTGACAAAGATGGACTCAAGGGATCCTGCTGAAAAATCTTCTATGCCCATGGCATACATACGCCTAACCTTTCCCTTCTTGGTTAGCTGTACCGCTGTTACTGCTTTCTTTCTCTTGGCATGATAGCTACGCCCTATCTTTCCTTGTTCCACTCCACCCAGAACGAACTCGTCCACGTGTACTATACCATCCATAGGGTACTTGCCACTAGATTCCATAGCCTCTCTGACTTTGTGCATGAAAAGACGGGCAGTGTTTTGAGTCACTTCATAGCGAACAGCTGTGTATCGTGCAGAAAGACTCTTGGTGGTGGTAGACATCTCAAAGCAGATGAAAAAAGCCTTGCGTACACCGAACTTCACCTTGTGGAACAAGGTATTGGCTGTAGCTGACTCGGTATGACTACAGATGTTGCACGTCCGGGAAAAATCCTTGCGTACCTGACAAGCTTTGTGTCCACATTTGACACATTTGAAGCCTTTTTTCCATTTGATCTCAGAGAGGTATTTCTTGCAATCTAAGTCCGTTTGGAAGCGTGCAGTAAACTCTAAGAGATTTTGACCTTTAAAAATATTCATAATAGGGTGTATTTATAAGCATCAAAGATATGAAAATATAGGCAAATCTCAATAAATCTTATTAGGAAAATAATCAACAAGAATGACCTTTTGTTTATTTTGTAATCAACTATAATAGAACTTTTTATTTTCTTTTCAATGTTTCTACAACAAAGTAATTAGAGCTTATTTTTAATGTATCTACGTCAAAGAACTTCCATATCAATAAAATGTACGACCAAAAAAATCTGGTATAGCTTAAATGATGACCTCAAAAGATTTATATATAGAATTTCTTTTGACCCGAATAATTCATACTAAAGGCTTATAATTGGATTTATTTTATTATCTTACAGCCGTTTATATACATTTAGACGCATTTTTTAATCCATAAAAATGATTGACTTATGAACTCTATATTTTATCAAGGGAATCAGGTGATTTCTGGTGATTTTAAAGGAGAAAGAACCACTTCGGATGGATCGGTTATCCTTCTTGAAAAGATCGAAAGAAAGACTAAATGCATCCTTCGTTATTGTAATAGGCTTTTTGATAGACGTAAGCAGTGTTTGGTGAAGTATTCCATATATACATTGTTGAAATATCGGGTTTATACTGTTTTGTTGGGCTATGAGGATTGTAATGATGTTGAGCATTTGAAAGATGATCCTGCACTTGGACAGATA
>MPMN01000078.1 GCA_002238525.1 Flavobacteriaceae bacterium bin25 | reverse complement strand
GCTATAAAAAAGTATGCCACATGGACACATTTTCACAAAATAAATCCAAAATATATCATCTATATGATTGAAATACAGGCATTTAAGTGTTAAAAATCACTCAAAAAAGTTCGAAAGTCAGGTTTAATGGTGATATGGAACCAAAGCAAAGCCAGAATTGAATACTAATTCATGTGAAATATTGTCGCTTGATGTTACTAATTCTGCTGAACTGACTTTTCAAGAATCGTGTAGAATTACAGCTATCATAACCATCATTGATGACGGTAAAACTATTATTTATGCACTTTGACCTTACAGAGGGAGATTGTTCAGATACATTGGATTATATCTACTTAGCCACGGGATTTCCGTTCAAAAAGTTATGGCAAGAATGGAGAATTGTTTAACTTCATCTTTGCGTATCGGATTCATTACTATGTTTTTTGCGAATTATCAACACGGCACCAAGATGTTTTATAGAATAATAGTTTTCTCCTTTCTGCTGTTTTCAGTTTCCACGCTTAGTTCACAACTATCAAGTGTTCAACTTGAATATGATGTTTATGGTTTTGAGAAGTATTTTGTAAAAGGGATTCTTCATTATCATCAAGGAAATGCAATTTTTTTTGTCAAAGATACTTTGTCTGAAGATGGGCGTTCCTATGCTAAGGCTAATAATAAGCCAGAAATTAAAGTGGATCCATTGACCCCCCAAGATGTAGCGAGAGGAGCTAATGTCGGTCATATAAATGTTAAAATAAATAGAGTACCAAAAGTTGGTGAAATCCCCATTCTGGTACAAACGGATATAAGCAAAGGTGAGCGATTATCCATAAAAAAGTATTCCAGTTTAGATAAAAGCTTTGTTTTAAAAGAAAAAACAGGAACAATAAAGTGGCAACTCAAACCGGAAAACAGAAAAATTGGTGGATTCAACTGTCAGAAGGCGGTAGGGGATTTTGGAGGTAGAACCTATACTGTGTGGTTTAGTACCGAGATACCAATAAATGTTGGTCCTTGGAAATTGGACGGCTTACCAGGGGTCTTGGTGACAGGAAAGGAAGATTCCGATAGGGTTGGTTTTAGCCTCAACAATGTACAGTATGACCAGGATAGGCCTGATATGCCGGATTTGAATTTTAGTGTGGAAGTCACAATCACTTGTGAGGAAAGTTTTAGATTACTAAAGGAAGATACCAAGCTTTTTATCAAACGATTGCGGTCTCGTCTTCCAAGAGAAGTGACAGTAGGTGATGCAGACCAAGTCAAATATAATGGCATCCAACTTGAATGTGAATAGAATTATAGCCGCCATATCTATCGGTTTTAGAAAATTTCTGAATAATGATTTCAACATGTGTAAATGCCAAAGTCGTTGACATATATTCAAATATAAGAATATAATTAACCGGTTGGAAAATATAATTACAACTACGATTCATATCCGTAGATTCATTTTATGAAAAATATATTACCAAGACCTCTTACCTATGAACAATTGAATTTCATCAAGATCAGGTAATAAAGTCTAATCTAAATCTTCATTAGATTGATAACTCTTATCCAAGTACTTTAATCTTCCGCTGGCAATATCAAAAACACAAGCATGCAATTCCAGTTCCTGTTTTCTAACCCAAGCTGTTTGAACTATTGTGGTTCTGGCTAGATTTTCTAATTGAGCCAAGGTGTGTAGTTCTACAGCTCTGTTGAACCTCTTGTTTTGGCCGGAGATGACATTCAATTCTTTTGAATGATTTTTAAGTGTAGACTTTACGGTAAATAACCAATTATCAATAAGTCCCGAATGTTGTTTATCAAGAGCTGCTTTTATTCCACCGCATTGATAATGACCACATACAATAATTTGCTTGACTTTGAGGTGAACCACCGCATATTCAAGCACACTGAGGAAACTAATATCTTGATTTCCAACTACATTGGCAATATTCCGGTGGGTAAAAATTGATCCCAAATTTGAATCTGTCAACTGCTCAGGTGGTACTCGGCTATCCGAACATCCAAGCCAAAGAGTATGTGGGGATTGTCCCTTTGCCAAATCTGTAAATAACTTTGGGGATTGTCTATTCAGCTTGTATGCCCATTTAGCATTTTGGTTTAATAAATTTTTCAGATTGCTCATGTGTTTTCTCTTTAAAATATGGCAAGTTGTCGATGAATTTACCTCCTTGTATATACGGCCACAAAACTACTAACATAGCATTTTGGTGATACTACATTCAATCAAAACAAGTTTCGAATCAAATATCCCAAAATACTTAGTAGAATAATTCAATTTACGAATGAGGAAATCACCGCCAATTATTTCTCAAGGTATAACTGAAATACAGAAAAACGGCTCGCTTTATTGCCTCAAATCTGTCATTACGAAGAATTTTATAAAATAGATTGAGGGACATTTTTCTGCAGAGTTATCTACCATTGATTGTATCAATGATCTTTCATCTGATAATACAATTCTCGAAGTTCTTTTTGCATTTGTGTAATCACTTTTTTTTCTAAATCCGAAGACTGTTCTTTTCGCAAGTTTGTCAAAAGGACATTTTTTTCTTTCGTAAAAAAATTTTTTTAGTCATTTTATTGAATAATTTACAACTATCAATTCTTTCTATTGTCACATTTATATTCATAAAGAGATTTAAATATCCTATATATAGTTTTGTTTTGAAATCTCCGTTGTAGTGGATATATATTTTTAGGTTTAGGGTTTTTATTATCTTAGCCTCCGCGGACTTTTACTATATGCCTATACAAACAAAAACCAATATCCCCTAAATCAAAATAAAATAAGGCTGCTTTCTCCTTTTGAAGACAGGATATCTTGACCAAATAATTCCCCCAAATGAACCGATCAAAACGGTCCAACTAAGCGGGCTTCGTTGTGGTGAATATATTTATAAGTGGTTGATTATCAATACTATAATTTCGATTTTGACAAACTTGCGCAATGAGTGTTGGTCTGTGGTCTATGCAAAAAATGAAATCCAACAGAACTTCTTATCAAAGTTCTTAAAACCCTTATTGCTCTCTTATCTAGCAGGCATAAATAAAATACCTGCTTAAAAGTAGGTCTCGTTTCGTCTCAAGTAATCAGACACCTGGGTAGGAGTTGCACTTCTGCAGAGCTCAATACGAGTCAAGGATAAAACAAATGCCGAACTACTTGACCAGCATTGTAATTGTTTTGGACAAGGGTTGATGCTTGGTGGAAATCTTCGGGGCCGGGGCGGAACCTTGCGCCTATATAAATAAGTATTTATTGCTGAAAAATCCAACATAAAAAGAAACAAAAGAGTATTTAATTTTTTTCTTACCTTTGAAACCAGCATCTGGTAACACTATTACCTATTTACACGGAATTTGGCACACTCTGGATTGGTATAAGAAACTGATGCGGATATATTGACAAAACTAAATCCAGATTTTGCAAGAAGAGTGCACGAATGTTGACCAAGTGAATCAAAAATGAAAAAACTAAATTAGCGTCCTATTTACCCAAATTTGGTTAACTCTGATTTGTAATTGAAAACTTTAGGATAAAGTTGCATTAAATGGGTTTATTCCATACAATTATTAAACTACAATGATATTCCAAACGAAACGATATTCTTCATTTGTAAACGCTTTATTTCTGCTGATTTTATTTTCTTGTTCTAAAGATGTAGTTGAACCGTTTACCGCACCTATTTCCAAGTTCACCATCGCCACATCATCTGGTGCCGGAGGTTTGATAAGCCCTAGTCAAAGTGTAGAAATTGGTCAGGCGATAAAAATTACTGCCACTGCCAATGAACACTTTCAGTTAAAGGAATGGACTGGAGACTGCGGAACCTTTGACAAGGATGATTTAGAAATAACGATTACTGCTTCAAAAAATTGTGCTGTTGGGGTGGAGTTTGAAAAAATCAAATACACCATCACAGCCACCCCAGAAAAAGGGGGGGGTATTGTAAGCGATGGAGAATTACAAAGAGAACACGGGCAGATAGCGACTTTTACTGCTGAGCCAGACCAGGGGTATCAGTTAAGTGGATGGACAGTAGTTGAAGGTAGTGATTGTCCTGACCTTACAGAGGTCAAGAACAAGGTGACCTTTACGGTTGATGGTAATTGCAGTTTGGCAGCGGTCTTTTCCAAGGCATCTCGAACGATAACCACTTCTTCGGGTATTGGGGGAATGATAAGTCTTGTCCAGCGAGTGGAAGATGGATCAACACTTACCATCACTGCAACTCCAGACACAGGCTATCAAATACAATCCTGGGGAGGGACTTGTGGCACCTTTGACAAATCCACGAATCCTGCAAGCTTCACAGTAACAGAAGATTGTTCTATTAGTGTATCCTTTGAAAAGGTGTCCTATACCATCAGTACAAATGCCGGTGATGGAGGTTCTATTACTGAAAATCAATCCGTAGATCATGAAGAGTCGGTAATCATCACTGCAATGCCAGATACGGGTTATCAAATCAGTGGATGGTCAGGGAGTTGTGGCACATTTGACAAGGCTAGCAATCCAGTATCGGTCACTGGTTCCAGTGATTGTTCCATATCTGTATCCTTTGAAAAGGTATCCTATACCATCGCTACAGATGCCGGTGCTGGAGGTTCTATTACTGGAAATCAATCAGTGAAACATGGCGAATCGGTGGGTATCACTGCGAGGCCTGATACGGGTTATCAAATACAATCCTGGGGAGGAAACTGTGGTATCCTGACCAAGAGTGGGAATTCAGTCACCTTCACTGCGACAAAAAGTTGCTCTACCAGTGTATCCTTTGAAAGGGAATTATATGCTTTTGTAACCATTAATATACTAATTTTCTCGTCCCTTTGTCGTATATTTGTACTATAAATAGAGTAATATATGGCAGGAAAATCACACCGAAAAGGGATTAGTTTAGCGAAAATATCGGAACTATTCGCAACAGAAGATCAAGCCAGAGAATGGCTCGAAAACAGACGATGGACAAAAGGAGTATCATGTCCTTCGATTTAGTTATAGATGTTGTCATCTGGATTCAGATGAAAAAAATAACGATAAATACTTTTACTGAATCACGTCTTACTCAAAAAATCAGCCACATCAGTTGCCAATAAAAGTTCTGTACCTAATCTTTCAAAATGCTTTTCCCCACATTGGAATTTAGCATACTCTATTGGTCTGAGTTTTGATGCTTCATCACTTGCTTTAGTTTCTACAACAAAATAAATTCTTTCTTTATCCCCTTCTATCAATTTGACTACCCAATCCGGATTGTATGTTCCTAAAGGTGTGTCAATCTTAAACCACATTGGAAGTTTAGCATAAACGCAGATTTCATCACGTTTTTCTAATCCTTTGGCAAATTTTTTTTCTGTGTCAGAATCATAAATTACATAATTATAAGGTGATTTTGAGCTTCCTACTAGATTAATTTTTAAATATCCGTATAGTTCATTATTTATAAAGCGTGTATGACAATAAAATTTATTTTCTCCAATTTTATCATATTGAATTCCTTTAACAATATGCAAACGCTTTTCAATATTGATGATATTTATGCACTCTTTTATGAAACTTTCTGGATTTACTTTGAAATATTCAAATTGAGTGTTGGCTTTTTTATCTGAAGAACCATTGTTTTTAAAAACTTCATTAAAAATCGCAACGATAGTCTTTCGTGTAAGTTTCGTTTCCTTTTCAATTTGATCAACAATCTCTGGCAGAGTATCAATGGTAGAATCCAGGTTTATATTTTGAATTTTTGCGGATTCTTCATTCACCTCATACTGACCTCCAGTATTCTTTAAAGCCGTTTTAATAAACTCCACTTGCACTCTTTTAATCTTTAATTTCTTAATGGATTCGACACACATTTCAATTAGTGGCGAAGACTTAAAATTAACAGAGAAAGTGGTCTTGTGTTTGACTCTGTCCCACAAACATTTAAAATCATTACGACCAAATACTTCGTCATTAATCATAAGACGTTTCTTATCGTCTCTATTCTTGATATACAATTTATCTTTAGTACTTTTTAGTTTGGATAAAATTCGCTTAATACGTTTTTTGTGACTTTCGATATCTTCAGGTATTTGAAATGTTTTTTCATCCAGTTTTAATCGAAGTTTAACTTGAACTTTCCCTTCTTTATCTATATATTCTTCTCTTATTAAATAGTCATATAATTCTTTAGATTTATCTTTTCCTAGTTCATCAACAAATGAGTCTGCTTCAATAATTCTGAAATTAATCTTGGTTTTCTTTTTAATATCATCTACTAGATCATCGACAAAATCATGATAGGATTTTGTCACCATTACTGTAAGAGTGTTTACTTCATGTCCATAGACACGTTCGCCATTTTGATTGACACACAGACGGAGTCCACGACCAATTTGCTGTCTTGGGGTTATATCTGATTTTCCGCTATCTCGCAGAGTACATATCTGGAATACATTAGGGTTGTCCCAACCTTCTTTTAATGCTGAATGGGAGAATATAAAACGAAGTTTAGAATCAAAACCTAACAATTTCTCTTTATCGCGCATGATTAAATTGTAAGTGTTCTCATCGGCTTTAGTATTCCCCTCTGTATCCTTAATCCTTTCCTTTGAATTACTTTTCTTACTCCCTTTATCTATTGAAAAATATCCGTTATGAACTGATGAAACATCTACACCATGTGGGTGTAGTGATGAAAATAGTTTCTCGTATTTACCAATCAACTTAGTGTATTCTTTCTCAAATATATCCGCATATTGTCCATTAACTGGATTTCCTTCTTTGTCATATTGGCGATAATTGACAACTTTATCAATAAAAAATAAACTCAAAACTTTTATTCCTTTTGGATTGAGTACTTTTTCTTTTTTCAGATGTTCTTCTATAGTTTTGGATATCAAGTCGGTTTTAAGTTCTAATTCATCAATATCTCCAATAGATTGCCCCAATTTGATGTATTGGTTATTGCTTGTAAAATCTATAAATTCTTCTCCTTCTTTTCCATAGATATCCTTGATGATGTACCCTTGGTATGCTGTTCGATTGGTTATTTGTTCTAAATCATCATTTTGATGAACTGTAATTGATTTCCGTTTTATTTTTCCTTTCACGAGTGCATCAACTTGAATTTTTGCTTTGGGCTGCACTTTGCTTAGCATAACTTCCAAAAGTTTAATGTAGCATTTGCTATGGTCACCCTCTGCCTGTATGGAACCCACCTCAATCTGTTTTACCAACTTTTGCTTACATGCATCGCCTATATCCAATTTGTACATCAGGTTGATTTTTTCTCTATGGGTTGCTGAATAACGAAAAATCGCTAAAGGGTTAAGATTTTTCACTGCTTTTTGGCTTGATGGTGTACTCATAGCGGTTTGCGGTTCATCAACAAATACAAAAGGGTTTGTTTTTTTTATTAAATCCAATGGGGAATCCCCTAATTGATCATTATAACGGTGAATAATATTTGCTTTTTTAGGTTCAGATGGGTTTTCAAAACTTTTCCTAAACGCTTGAATGTTGATGACCATAATTTCTAACCGCTTATTGTGTGCAAAATCCATTATATCAGTGTGATTTCCACTATCGTATACGAAGAAGTTATAGGGGATATTGCCATATATTCCTCTAAAGTGTTCTTCCGTTATTTGCAATGATTTAAATACTCCCGCTTTGATGGGGATAGATGGAACAACAATGATGTGTTTGGAAAATCCATATTTTCGATACATCTCCATGATGGTTCGCAGGTAGACATAAGTTTTCCCTGTACCGGTTTCCATCTCTATGGTGAAATCCAAATTATTGAAATCAAATCCATTGGCTTTGGAGGAATGAAGACCATTATTTGATTGGATGTCTTGAATATTTTTCAATAATTGTTTCTTTCCAAGTTTTAAATCATTGCTATATACATCATTATTTGACTCTAATAGATATTTTTTTTCTAAATTCTCTGCCGTATGAACGGTAAGATTAGTGTCATATGTTTCTTGCCCTTCGAATATATCTACTATCGCATTAATGGCATTCAATTGAAATTGCAAAGATTTATTGAATTGTATTTTCATGTTATATGCAATCTATTTCGGTTATTTTAAACCTATTCAATATGAGTATCGAATTAGCCTTTTCAGCATCTGAAAATCCATTATCTTTGAAGACAACTCTACAATTTTCGGGGTTGTATTCCTTTTTCCATTGTCCAATTCCTTGTGCTATTTCCCTGGTTATATTATCTTCCCAGCAAAAAAACAATGATCCTGAGCCAGCATTATACACTGTTTTTTCCGCCATATTTCTTTTTTCAATGGGCAAGGTTAGATCCAGTCCATATCTCAACAACATTTCGTATAGCACATCTTCTTTCGTGCGACAAGATTTAATTTTTTTCGCCGCATTTTCTATGCTTTCTTTTACTTTGGATAGTTTACCATCCCAGCTTTTGATATTGGAACTATCAAGTTTAAATACTTTAAATCCCAAATCCATATCTTTATACTTTTCAGGATTCTCTTTTTCGATTTTTTTGACTACTTTCCGAATACGATCTTTGCCTATTTCTGCTATTGTTTTATATCCTGATTTATAGGCTTGGCTACTTTTTTTCGTTTTTTCAGGGAGTTGAACTTGAATGAACTTTCTTTTGCTATTATCCTCCAAGTTTAACTCAAATAATGAATGAGCGGAAGTGCTAGAACCTGAGA